>JAHQVR010000228.1 GCA_019634245.1 Gammaproteobacteria bacterium | reverse complement strand
TGCCGACGCTGGCAGATTATCTAGACGCCTGGGCAGAACAAACTCCTTTGAACACTTGGATGGCCCGGCGCGATGCTGCGGGCCAGTGGTGCAAGATCAACTACCACGATGCGCAAAAACAAGCGCAAATTATCGGTGCCTCTTTGTTGAAACTGGGCCTAGGTCCTGAAAAGCCCTTGATTATACTTTCAGAAAATAGCCTAGAGCACGCTCTATTGGGTATTGCCTGCGCCTATGTCGGGATCCCTTACGCACCCGTATCACCGGCCTATTCACTAGTTTCCAAAGATTTTGCGAAGCTTAAATCGATTGTGTCGACGCTGGAACCCGGTGCTGTGTTCGCCGATGATGGTGCAAAGTTTGACGCGGCCTGCCAAGCGATTGCCTCAGAAAAAACGCTGATTATTAATCATCGAAATCTGATGAAATACTCAATAGAGTTTGATTCACTGCGGCTAGGTGATGTCCAGTTCGCCATGCAGGCGCGACAGAACATAAGCGCTCAAACTGTCGTTAAATATCTCTTCACATCCGGTTCCACAGGATCACCAAAAGCCGTTATCAACACAAATAAAATGATCTGCTCCATGCAGGCCATGGTTCGAGATTGTTTCCGCTTTGTTGTGCGTCAACCACCCATCGTGTTGGACTGGGCCCCTTGGCATCATACCGCCGCGGGAAACAAGGTGTCCTATATGGCGATGACAAATGGTGGAAGTTACTACATCGACGACGGTCGGCCTGTTGCAGGAAAGTTCGATGAAACTATTAATAATTTACGCGAGTTGTCCTGCACCTGGTATTTCAATGTGCCAATCGGTTGGGATATGTTGGTAGAAGCCCTTGAGCAAGATGCAGAGTTAGCAAACACTTTTTTTCTCAAACTTGGAATGATGTTTTATGCTGGAGCCGGTATGGCTCAGCATACTTGGACTCGTTTGCGACAAGTGGCTATCGACACAGTGGGCTATGAGGTGTTGTTGGCCACCGGCTTAGGCTCCACCGAAACCGCACCGTTTGCGTTGGCGTGCACAGAGGTGCAAGAGAGTGCTGGTAACGTCGGTGTGCCTTCACGAGGGCTTACGCTTAAACTCGTTCCGAATGATGATAAGTATGAGCTTCGTCTAAAAGGTCCAAGTATTACACCGGGATACTTCAAAGAAGCGGAGAAAACGGCTGATGCTTTTGATGAAGAAGGTTTTTACAAGATGGGAGATGCACTTCGGCCGGCGGATCCGGACGATTTTTCTAAAGGATTTTTCTTTGCAGGTCGTGTTGCGGAAAACTTTAAACTAAGCACCGGTACTTGGGTTTCTGTAGGTGCAGTGCGTGCCACTTTGGTCGACGCTCTGGAAGGGTTGGTAAAAGATGCGGTCATCGTTGGAGAGAATCAGAGTGAATTGGGGGCATTCCTTATCCTAGCCGACCAGAGCCTTGAAAAGGACAGTTACACACTGCATCATGAACTCTCTGTAAAATTAACACAGGCCGCCAAAGTGGCCACAGGATCAGCAAGCCGAGTACGGCGAGCCATGGTGTTGCACAAAACACCGAGTTTTGACTTAGGTGAAGTGACTGACAAGGGTTCGCTTAATCAGATTGCATTGCGTTCAAACAATGCTGATTTGATTGCCCGCCTGTACTCAGACGACAACGATCCTTCAGAGGCATACTCTGTTATAAAAGTTTGATAGTTGAGAAAGTTCGACCTTAAATCTAAACCTACACAGGTAGAGGGTTAAAACGAGCGTGTTTTGAGTATCCCTTGTCGTTGTATCCGTTGCACCTAAGTTGGTTCAAACTCTGACGTACTCGTATTACCGAAATTTCGGTGGGCGTTTTTCTAAAAACGCACGCAGTCCTTCCTTTGCACCATCGGAAGTTTGTACCATTGCTGCGGCCAGACTCTCGGTGAACAGACCATCGTGCCGGGACATATCGTTGATTCGAGGGAGTGCCTGTATCATCAGGTAGTTTGAAAAAGGGGCGTTGTCCGCTATTCTACGAGCCAGCTTCCGTGCCAAGGGCAGTGCTTCATTTTCGCCAACTGCGTAGTGGGCGAGTCCCAGTTGAAGCCCTTCTTCCGCTGTGTATTTTCTTCCGGTGAGCATCATTTCTCTCATCCGGTCCGCGCCTAACAAACGCCCCACACGAACAGCAGCACCGCCACCGACAAAAATTCCGCGGCGTCCTTCAGGAAGCTGAAACATGACGGACGGTTCAGCTATCCGTACGTGGGTAGAAGCTGCGATTTCCAAGCCGCCACCGATAACGGCTCCGGTCATCGCCGAAATGACTGGTAAGCCGCCCAGTTCAATCAAATCGGATACTCGATGCCAGTTTCGCGAGTGGTGGACGCCTTCGATGGGCTCTCGATGCTCATGCTCGGCTAAATCCAGCCCTGAACAAAAATGACCTCCGCTGCCGGTGAGAATAACCGCGTTAACCCCTTCTGGTGGATCTGAAAAAAATGCGTCCAGTTCCTCGATGAGTGCATCGTTCATGGCGTTGCGTTTTTCTGGCCGATTAAATGTGATGGTGGCGATATCACCATCAATATCAAGCCTTGTGGCAGGTGTCGTATGGCCGCTGTCTGGCATAGTGTGCTCCTTCAGAAATTACGTATATAAATATTGTTATATAGAGTAACAGTTTATTTATTGAACCGTTATAATCAAAGTTCGTATTGCTTTTTTTGAGGTGGGGAGCGTGGTAGATTTTTCGAAGGTCAAAGCTATTGATTTTCATACCCATGCGGAAGAGCCGTGTAACGATCATCGAGACGATGGCTATAACGAATTTCAGGCTGGAATGGCGGACTATTTTAAAAACCCAGCTGGTGCAAAAGGTATGTTGCCCACCGTACAGGACACTGCTGCCTACTATCGTGAGCGCAACATCGCTGCGGTTATTTTCCCGGTTGATGCTGAGCGTGAAACCGGTTTTCAGCGCTATTCGAATGAAGAAGTTGCCGCTTTGTGTGCTGAGAACGACGATATTTTGATTCCGTTTGCCTCCATTGATCCGCACAAGGGAAAAGCTGGTGCTCGGGAAGTGAAACGCTTAGTCAAGGATTTTGGTGTTCGCGGTTTTAAATTTCACCCAACCATGCAAGGCTTCTATCCAAACGATCGTGAAACGGCGTATACGGTGTTAGAGGCTTGCGCTGAAGAAGGTGTTATAACGTTGTTTCACACTGGGCAAACCGGTGTTGGTTCGGGTATGCGCGGTGGAATGGGAATGCGTTTAAAGTATTCCAATCCGATACATCTGGACGATGTGGCTGTGGATTTTCCTGATATGCCGATTGTGTTAGCACATCCCTCCTTTCCATGGACTGAAGAGGGCCTGGCAGTAGCACAACACAAACCCAATGTGTACTACGACATGTCGGGATGGTCCCCGAAATATTTCCCTGATGTTTTCATCCGCTATGCGAATTCGATTCTCAAAAAGAAAATGCTCTTCGGGTCAGACTGGCCAGCTATAACTCCCGATCGATGGCTATCTGATTTTGAAGCTGCGCCTTTCAAGGACGAAGTGAGACCGCTTATTCTTAAACAGAATGCACTGAGAATTCTGGGTGAAAAAGCGTAGCCAAGATTAATGCCCGTGCGCGCATTGGAGCCCCAGCCGGTGTCTGCTGCTTATGATTCCCTTTAAATCTCCTCAAGACGATATCTTGTTTTCACTCCGCCATGTGGCGGAGGTGGATTCGGTTGTTGGATTCGACATTGAGTCCGCTAGAGATATTTTTAGTCATTTTTCAACTCTTGCTGAGGAGATCATTGCACCACTAAATGCACCCGGCGATGATGTGGGTGCTCAGCTCATCAACGGCAGGGTGCAGATGCCTGATGGCTTTAAGCAGGCATATGCACAACTGGCGTCCGACGGTTGGCAGGGGCTCACTGTCCCAGAGCGATTTGATGGGATGGGTGGGTCAAAGTTTATCGCAGCCGGAGTGTCGGAAATATTTTCAGGAGCAAATCATGCCCTGCAGATGGTTTGCAATCTCGTACCAGGTGCGGTGATCACTCTTCTACGCTTTGGCTCCACGGAACAACAAGAGGAATGGATTCCCCGTTTTGCAAAGGGTGATGTGCTGTCAACCATGTGCCTGACAGAAGCAGGAGCCGGGTCTGATTTATCGGGGATTCGAACTGTTGCAGTGCCCCACAACGGAAGCTGGCGATTAACCGGGGAAAAACTTTTTATCTCTGGCGGAGATCAAGATTTATCCCCCTCTATTTTGCATTTTGTACTGGCCCGAACAGGTTCCACAAGTGAAGGCGTCCGAGGTCTGAGCCTACTGCTGTGTCCTGCACAACCTGCGGTCCGAGTGACGCGGTTGGAAAAGAAATTAGGGTTACATGCCTCACCCACATGCCAGCTCAACTTTGATGGCGCTGAGGCAGAATTGGTGGGTAAAGAGGGTGGTGGTCTTGAAGCCATGTTTACCATTATGAATCACGCACGCATTGATGTGGCATTGCAGGGTACAGCGCATGCCTCGCGAGCCGCCTCAATTGCCTCGGCCTATACCGCTGATCGACATCAGGGCCGTCGGCCCGATGGGCATCCTGCCGTATTGTCGGATCATCCTGATGTCCAGCGTATGCTGGATAAGCAACAGATTTTAGCCATTGGTTCGCGCGCACTTTGTCATATTTCGCTTGCGGAGCTTGAGAGATCGAATCAGCCTGTATTAACTGAGTTTTTAACCTCATTGTGTAAGGTCACGGGTTCGGAAGCGGGAATTGAGGCAGCCGATTTGGGAATTCAAATATTGGGTGGCTATGGCTATCTTGAAGACTACGGTATGAGTCAGATATGGCGAGATGCCAGAATCACATCTATTTATGAGGGTACCAATGGTATCCATGCCAGAGGTATGGTAACCCGTGGCCTAAGAAACAACGCAGTAGTCGATGATTTTGTATCGCTGGTTAGGTCGATAGCCGTCGATTCAGCAAGTATCGAAGCGCCCTTATCAGAATGGCAGACAATGGTTGGTGCTATCGCTGATGCCCCTCAGGCGCTGGCTTTCCAGTACCAATTTTTACGCGCTACTCAGCGGTTAATGCGAAACGCTATTTGGAACAAAATTGACTCCGTGGCGCAGCATCACACCGATAGCCAGAGACTAAAGGCCTTAGCAGCACAGGTTCTTGACGGAGAACTGCATACTTAACTCGTAACCGTGTATCCTGAACAATCCCATTTATTGTTGAATACGGAGTAACTGAGTAAACCTAATGACGACGTATAAAATCGCTGCAATCCCGGCCGACGGAATCGGCCCAGAAGTCATATCCGCTGGTGTGAGCGTGTTGAAAGCCATTGAAATGCGCGAAGGGGACATTAATTTCGACGTGGTCACTTTCGACTGGGGGTCTGACTACTACAAGCGGACTGGAAAAATGATGCCTGAGGATGGGCTGGAACAGTTAAAAGATTTTGACGCCATTTATTTCGGTGCGGTAGGGGCTCCTGATGTGCCTGATCATATTACGCTATGGGGATTGCGCCTGCCCATTTGCCAGGGATTTGATCAATACGCGAATGTTCGGCCCACAAAAATTTTACCAGGCATAAAAGCGCCGTTAGCCTCGGTGGGGCCAGGAGATCTTGATTGGGTGATTGTTCGGGAAAACTCGGAAGGTGAATACTCTGGTGCAGGAGGACGTGTGCATCAAGGGTTACCTATCGAAGTAGCGACCGATGTTGCGATCTTTACGCGCGTCGGTGTAGAACGCATCATGCGTTATGCGTTCAGTCTTGCGCAGGCTCGTCCCCGAAAGCTGCTGACGGTGGTAACCAAATCCAATGCTCAAAGGCATGCCATGGTGATGTGGGATGACATCGCGGCTGAAATTGCCGCTGAATATCCCGACGTTACTTGGGACAAAATGCTTGTTGATGCAATGACGACCCGTATGGTGTTAAAGCCACAGAGTCTCGATACCATCGTTGCATCCAATTTACATGCAGATATCTTGTCTGACCTTGCGGGTGCGTTGGCGGGCTCGTTGGGCGTTGCTCCGACCGCTAATATAGATCCTGAGCGACGCTTCCCGTCCATGTTTGAACCGATACATGGATCGGCTTTTGATATCACGGGAAAAGGCATTGCTAATCCGGTAGCGTCGTTTTGGACGGCTGCGCAATTGTTAGAGCACTTGGGTGAACAGGACGCTGCTCATCGACTTATTAATGCTGTTGAACAAGTGTGCGGCTCAGGATTAATGACTCCAGATGTGGGAGGTACTGCCACCACTAAAGACGTTACCGATGCAGTCGTGGATGCGATAAGAGGAGCCAACAGTTAATTGCTTCAGTGGCCAATGAAGTTATGCTTTTGGTAGCGCATTCGCATTAACGCTATGCTTTTCTTCAGCCGTTTTAGGTGCTAAGAGCTAATAATCAGGAATCAACAGGCATTCGATTTAATTGTTCAGACTAGTGTCATCTGTACAAACGTTATAAGACCCCATAGCACATCCACCCGGTGGTCACTCCCAGCACGATACCAGCCAGGATGTCGCTGGGAAAGTGCACTCCGAGTAATACTCGGGATGCACCGACACAAAATGCCCAAGGTAGAGCCACCCACAACAGTGCTGGACTGAACAGCGCCAATATGGTTACTAGTAAAAAGGCCGCTGAGGTATGCCCGGATGGGAAGCTGAATTGGTCCGAGGCGATAATCTCAGCGCCGAAAGACGGCAGAGCCGCGGGTGGGCGGCGCCGCTTTAAGGAATTTTTCAACACCCAGTAAATGGATCTCTCAACCCCGAAGGTCAAAATGAGCCAGAGCTCGAAGTAGGGAATATCGTGGTAGGGAGACAATGCGAATGCAACAAAGGCGAAGCACTGGAGGTACCCATCACCCGATCGCGAAATCAGTTTTGCTATGCGGAGAAGTGATGGCCGTTTACGCTGCAACTCTGACCAATACAACAACCGCACATCGAGTTCGACAAGCTGACTGGTAATGCTCATTTCTATAGTATCGGAAGCGCGTATGACAACTCTGTTGAATTTCAATGAAGAGTTAATGACACGATTGCGATTTGACTATGGCTTAGCAATGTAACTTTGTCGCGACGGTGAACTTTCCGTTGCTAGTTGTTAGTTGCTAGCAGAGTGGTACGCTTGGTGGAAGGCATTAGTAGGTTGTGGGTTTTGCCTGGTGAACAGTGAATAGTGAGCTGTGAGTAGGGAGTCAGGAGTAGGGAGTAGTGTGTTTTGTATCGTGAGCTATAGAAAACAGCTAGCTCGGTAATCGTTTTGAAATCAACGCCGCAAGTGTAATCATAATGCATGAACCCACCAGGCAACCGGCCATACCAAAAACCTGATACATCCAACCAGAAAGAACGGTGCCGGTTAGTCTGCCCATCGCATTGGACATGTAATAAAAACCCACATCTAAGGCCGCTTTGTCGTGGTCTGCGTAGTGCAGTACCAAGTAAGAGTGCAGCGCTGAATTCAAGGCGAACTGTAGACCAAACAAAATCAGACCGAATGTCACAACTTGAACAGGCGCTAGTCCGGCATACAGTAGGGCCGCCATTATTGCCGGAATAAGGGCTAGCGCGCCCGCATAGCCCACGGCAGATCGACCTCCGGGTGCCTCGCGGCCTCTGCGCAAAATAGATGGAGCCACCATCTGCACGATGCCATAGCCGATTATCCACAGAGCTAAAAATGCGCCGGTTTGCGTATGTGACCACCCTGCAGTCGCTAGAAACACAGGGAGTGCGACCACAAACCAGATATCTCTTGCACCGAACAAAAAGTAACGGGCAGCCGACAGGCGGTTGATTGCAGGACTTCTTGATAACAGCTGCGAAAACGGTGTTTTAAATTGAGCTGTACCCAGTTGTTTCGGCAACGTGAATAACAGGATTAACAAAACCACCGCCAGGGGTATTGCCAACGCGTAGAGCGCACCTCGAAATCCCCAAATAGACAGAAGGAAAGCACCAACGAAAAAGCCCGCACCTTTTAGGCTGTTTTTAGACCCGGTCAACACACTTGTCCAACGAAGTAACGTCGCGTTGGCATTTTCAGGTACCAGCTTCTTGACCGAAGTTTTCGCACTCATCTTATTCAAGTCTTTGGCAATGCCCGACAGAGCCTGTACGGCCATGACGTAGCCGACATTCAGCCAGCTATCAGGTGCACTGAGTAGTAAAAGTGCAAAAACCTGCAAACCCATACCAAAGTGCATAATTCTGTTGAGACCGATGACGCTGCCTAACCAGCCGCCAATGAAGTTGGTCGCTACACCAAAGGCTTCATAAAATACGAATAACAGGGCGATTTCGATGGGGCTGTAACCCAGCTGGTGAAAATAAAGCACCACTAACATGCGAATGGCACCATCGGTGATGGTGAACGCCCAATACCCAAAGGTAACGACTAGGTAGTGTCTAAAGTCAGTAGACATGATTAGGTGTGGCGGTCGGTGCTGCAGGTCCCAGAAAGAGGTCTGCGAATCTGCCCTGCAGGGTGTGTTTGCCTAGGAGAATGCATAAGGAGTAATAGATGGCTTTTCGACTCAGCTGATGGATTTGGCTATTTTCACGACGAGTTCCGAAAGCCGGTTCGCATAACCCCATTCGTTGTCGTACCAGACCAATAATTTTACTTGGGTATCGTCGATTACTCGAGTCGATAATAAATCTACCACACCTGATCTTGGATCCGTTCGATAGTCCACGGACACTAAAGGCTTCTGCTCCACACCTAAGATTCCCTTAAGTGTTCCGTTGGCGGCCTCTGTCAACAGTCGATTGACTGTGTCTACATCAGTAGTTTCTTTCACCTCAAATACGCAGTCGGTTATCGACGCATTGAGAAGCGGTACCCGAACAGCAATTCCATCTAATTTTCCTACGAGTTCGGGGAAAATTGCGCCTATGGCTTTAGCGGAGCCAGTGCTAGTGGGAATCAAAGAAAGTGAGTTTGCGCGAGCGCGCCGAAGATCTTTGTGTGGTGCATCGATAATGGTTTGAGTGTTAGTAATGTCGTGAATAGTGGTGATGCAACCGTGTGCAATGCCGATGGACTCGGATATGACTTTCACCACCGGGGCAAGGCAGTTTGTTGTGCAAGAAGCTGCTGTAATAATGTCATGCACACCAGGGTCGTAGAGATGGTCGTTCACACCCATCACAAGGTTCAGCCCGTCGTCGATAGGCATCGGAGCTGACACCACCACTTTTTTAACTCCACTTTCAATGTAGGGTGTCAGTAGCGATTTGGTGCGAAATTGACCACTACATTCAATCACTACATCGATGTCGTTCCACCGCGCCTCAGCCGGTGATCTGGTTTGTGTAAACAGCACCGCAGAACTATCGATCAGTATCTCGTTATCGGTGAATCCCGACACTTGTGGCCAACGTCCGTGAATTGAATCGTACTCCAGCAGATGGGCCATGGTTTCAGCATCGCCTTCTGGATCGTTAATTTGAACAAATTCTATTGCTGGGTTTCCCCAGGAGGCACGCAACGCCAATCGTCCAATGCGGCCAAACCCGTTTATACCCACTTTTATCGGCATCGTTGATTACTCGATTTAATCGATGGAACTGTCGTTTAACCGTTCAGCTTATCCCTGTCATATGACAGCCCTATGACAATGGTCAATCGGGTCGGAGCACCGCAAATAGTTGATAGTACACAACTAAATTTGATCCATAAAAAGATGAGACGAAAGTCATTATTATACTTTTCGAACTCAGATTTTGTGTCTAGTCTCTTCTCAACGACACGATTGCACAGAAGAGAAAGCGCACGAATGAAAATTCTTTATGGTGTTCAAGGCACGGGCAATGGACATATTACCCGGGCTCGGTGCTTGGCCAGAGAGTTCGATCGATTAGGCCTCGAGGTCGATTATGTATTCAGTGGTCGTGACAAAAACAAGTATTTTGGAATGGAGGTGTTTGGCGATGCGCGCTTTTTTGAAGGGCTAACCTTTGAAACCAGAAATAACAAAATTGATCATTTAAGCACGATAAAGAACTTAAGACCTTTTCGTTTTGTTCATGAATTGAAACAGATTCACTTGGATTCATACGATCTAGTGATCAGTGATTTTGAGCCATTGACAGCGTGGCGATCCAGATTTTCTAAAACACCGAGCCTTGGCATCGGTCATCAGTATTCGTTTATCTCCGGTGCACCCTGGCCAAAGCATGACGTAGTTGGCCGTTTGGTGCTTAGATATTTTGCACCTGTTCAGCGTGCGTTGGGAGTGCACTGGCATCATTTTGATGGCACCGTCCTGCCTCCCTTAATCGATGTACGACTTAAGTGGAAACCGTCAGAAGAAGCGTTCGTATTGGTCTATTTACCTTTTGCAAATTCTGAATCTGCGTTAGAGATTCTATTGAACCTACCCAGTGTGGCATTTAAGTTTTATTCACCACAACACAAGGAACGTAGGCAGGTTGAGAATGTCACTATAGAGCCTCTATCTAAAGAAGGGTTTCGACAAGATTTGCGGCAATGTCGGGCATTGGTATCCAGTTGTGGTTTTGGGTTGGTGTCTGAGGCACTGCACATGGGTATTCCCATCCTGACAATACCTGTTCAAGGTCAAGGTGAGCAAATCGCTAATGCTATGGCTTTGGAGCAGCTGGGATTGGGTGAGAGCAATGCCCATTTGAATTCTCAAACGCTGAGTGAGTTTATGGAGCGCATAGACTCAACGACGGGTGGCACCAGATCTCCGATGAATTACCCAGACGTGGCTTCTGCGGTTGCAGACTATTGTGCCTCGGGTGCTCATACTGATCCGAAAACTCTAGTGGATCGACTGTGGCAATCCACGTCCGCGGCGTGAAATCGCTGTGAATTACCTTGGAGTTCAGGATGTGCGTTATTAAAGTCGGTGTTTACAATAGCTTCGCTGCTTCTGCCGCTAGCGGTTTTACTAACGCGCCTACACCCATTGCGTTTTCGCTTGAAGCATTGCCTTCGAGATGGCGCTTCTTTACGCCTTGTACAATCGCCGCCATTCGGAATAGGCTGAAGACTCGATAAAAATTCCAGTGTTCAATCGCTGCGATTCCCATTCGCTCGCAGTATAAATCGACATACTGCTCTTCCCCAGGGATTCCCAATTCTTCGCGTTTAATCCCTTTTAATCCTGATAGTGCTGCCTCGGGGGGCATACGCCAAAGTGCGCATTGATACGCTAGATCGGCGAACGGATGCCCCAATGTCGATAGCTCCCAATCAAGTACGGCGAGCACTTGCGTACCATCGTGTGAACACATTAAGTTGTCAATTCTGAAGTCACCGTGTGTGAGTGATACTCGGCCGTCATCGTCAATAAGATTAGTCGATAGCCATTCAATAGCCGCATCCATTTCTGGGATACATTCGGTTTCTGTAGCTCGGTATTGCTCAGTCCAACGTGTGTACTGACGTTCGAAATAATTTCCGGGCTTACCAAAATCGCTTAAACCAACCGATTCGATATCCACTGAATGTATGGCCACAAGGGTTTTATTGATGTTGTCGTAACAGGCTGTCCGAGCATCAATAGTTAACTCGGGCAATTCGGGTTTCCAGAAAGTTTTCCCATCGATAAACGACATGATAAAAAACTCTGAACCTATGATTGTTGGGTCTTCACAGAGGTGTAACGCCCTGGGTACGGGTACATCAGTACATTGCAGTGCGCGAATCACGCGATATTCGCGATCGATGGCATGAGCGGATTTCAGCAGAATTCCAGGCGGCTTGCGTCGAAGCACATACTGACCAGACTTTGCACTAAGTAGGTAGGTAGGGTTGGATTGCCCATCTGCGAATTTTTTTATGCTGTGAATTTGTGAAACACCGATCGATTGAGCTTCCAGATACTGGTTGAGTGCAGGCTCATCGAGTGCATGGAACGATTTATTCACTGTATGGTGTTGCCGTGATGCGCTTTTACGAGCTGGCGTCCCAGAGCCATCATATGCACCTGATCGGGTCCATCGACCAAGCGAGTTTGCCGGGCGTAATTAAATAGCTCTGCCAACGGAAGATCGGCTGTCAATCCGGCACCACCGTGGATTTGAATGGCTCTGTCGATCACGGTTTGTGCCATGGTCGGCACTGTTATTTTTATGCCAGCAATCAGTTGCCATGCCGCTTTAGTACCTTTTCGATCAATGGTATCCGCCGCTTTCAAAGTTAGAAGTCGAGCTTGCTCAATATCACACCACGAGCGCGCTAAGTCCTCCCGGACAGACTGATGCTCGGATAGCTTGCGGCCGAAAGTGGTGCGGTTCTCAACTCGTTCGAGCATGAGTTCCAACGCTCTTTGTGCAGCTCCAATCAGTCGCATGCAATGATGGATTCGGCCAGGCCCTAGGCGTCCTTGGGCAATTTCAAAGCCGCGGCCCAGTCCTAGTAGAATATTCTCAGTGGGCACGGTGACATTCTCAAATTCAATCTCTGCTTCACCAAAAGGAGCATCGTCATAGCCCAACGTGGTGACGTGCCTGAGTACTCTTACGCCGGGTGTATTTTTCGGGACGAGAACCATCGATTGCTGAGCATGCCGGTTTGGGTTTTCCGGATCGCTCTTACCCATTACGATCAACAGTTCGCAATTTTTTCGCATACCACCCGTTGTGTACCACTTACGTCCGTTGATGACACAGTCCTTCCCTGTTTGCTCAATGGAACAGCTGATGTTGGTTGCATCGGATGAGGCGACATCAGGTTCTGTCATACAAAAGCCGGAACGGATCGTTCCGTCGAGTAACGGTTCTAGCCAGCGTTTTTTTTGTGCTTCGGAACCATAGAGCATCAGCGTTTCCATATTGCCGGTATCCGGTGCATTGCAATTGAATACCTCGGGCGCCCACCAGACCTGTCCCATGAGTTCTGCCAGGGGGGCATAACTTAGATTGCTTAGTGTGCCTCCATGTGCCTTCGGTTGAAACAAGTTCCATAGACCTTGGTCACGCGCCTTGGTTTTCAACATCTCTACAACCGGTGGTGTGACCCATTTGTCATCGGTGGAGTGCATATGCTCGCGAAAGGTCTGTTCACAGGGAATGACCTCGTTTTGCATAAACTCATCAAGCCGGTTCGCGAGAGATGTAACGTTTTCTGAATGTGTAAAGTTCATAAGATAGTTAGTAGCTTGTGATGAGCATTTAACGAGCAATTTATGGATATTCTAACGGTATTGCGCGCCCCGTTCGAAGATTTTTACTCTCCTTTGCTTCTCCAATTGGATAAACGTTGTTTTGTAGAATGTAGGGAAGACGGATATGATCTTAGGTGTCCATTCCTTGCTTTACTCTAAAAATCCTGAGGCAGACTGTACCTTCTAAGGATAATTAGATTTTTCATTGCCTGGTGAGAAACATCAGGGAATCTATGGGCCTCGGAACGTATGCCCTCCAGTGGCTAACAGTCAGTTATCAGCCCAAGATTGTGTGCGAACTTGGCGCATCAGCATAATGCCTAACATCGTCATGTCTACTGCTTTGTTGGATAACACCACAACACCGGTCTGCGAGTGTGGATCAATGGCGAGGTAGGAGGCGTATCCGCCGGTCATGCCGTTGTGCCACACAATTTGTCCGTTACCAAAAAATTTATCTAAAAAGGAGGGAGATTGCCAGCCGAGTAGCGGGCCTTTATTAGGTGCTTTCAACAGTTTGGTCAGTGGAACATTTAAATCCGATTCTTTATCAAAATGGGCTTTGGTGAATGTCAGCATATCCCTGATGTTGGAATTCAATGCACCAGCCCCTGCCAAAACCGTAAAACTCCAGGGGGCTTGCGCTGAACCATCCTGCGTGTATCCCTGGGCCATGTTCGCACTCAACTCAGTCGATCTAGATACCGTTGTGTTTTTTAAATTCAGTGGTTCGAACACTGTTTTCTGTAGTAGCTCGTCATAGCTTTCACCCGTTACGTGTTCCAAAACGTGCGCCAACAGACCCATACCAAAATTAGAATAGTCAGCTTTACCCGGTTTACGTTTTTCTGGTGAACCGGTCAGATAGTCGAAAATCTCATCCGGAGTCGTCTTACTATAGGGATCGAGCAAGACCTGATCTCTGCCAACCTCTTTTTCCAGTTTTTCCAAAAAGTACTTGGGAACCCTAGGAAAGCCTGAGGTGTGAGAGGCGAGTTGCCGTAGCGTTACAGATTGAACACTGGGTGCCAGTGAATAAGAATCTCCTAGCAACTCTTCTAGCGTTGAATCAACAGAGACAATGCCTTCGTCATTCAATATCTGTAGTAACAGAACCGAAAATACTTTGGTAATAGAGCCAATCTGAAAATGGGTGTAGTCATTGACTGTGGTAGTCGATTCATCACTAAGGGTGCCGCGTTTCGATATATCGGTTCGACCGCTTTTGAGTACGCCAACCACGATACTCCACTGGCCGTCGTCTTTATAAAGACGATGGATTTCCTTATCAATAGCCGCCGCAAGATCGCCGGTATCTTCCAGTCGACTGACATTTTGCTTTAGAAAAAAGAGCCCGATACCGATCACAATCAGAGTCAATATCGACAATGCAATGATCACTTTAACGGCTTTGGGCATCGGGTTTACGAGGTAAGGCGCGATAGCGCTTCACGGTATCGCTTCAATGTTCCCTCTATGACGTCATCAGGCAGGGTAGGCCCAGGATCGGTCTTGTCCCAGTCGAGGGTCTCCAGATAATCTCGAACGTATTGTTTGTCGTAACTCGCTGGACTGATACCCGGTTGCCAAGTATCTGCTTCCCAAAATCGTGAAGAGTCTGGTGTGAGTATTTCATCCATTAGAGTCAGTTCTCCATCATCACCTAGGCCAAATTCAAATTTAGTGTCAGCGATGATAATGCCACGCTTTTTTGCATAGGCTGCAGCCTCTTGGTAGATCTCCATACTGACGCTACGAATCTGTTCTGCCAGCGGTTTACCAATTTTTGAAACCACGGCGTTGAAGTCGATATTTTCATCATGGTCGCCGAGCTCGGCTTTCGTGGCGGGTGTGAAAATAGTATTTGGCAATTGGCTGGCCTGCTGTAAACCAACAGGCAACTGATTGCCGCAGACGGCACCGTATTCCTGATAGTCCTTCCACCCGGATCCGATCAGATAGTTGCGCACGACAGCTTCGATCGGTAGCGGTTTGAGCTTTTTAACCAGCATGGATCGTCCCTGAGCTTGCTCACGATCGGTGCTCGTGCTTAGCACCTCCTGTAATTGAAGATCGCTCAGATGGTTACCGATGCGGGTAGAAAATTTATCAAACCAGAACAACGCTAGCTCTGTGAGTAGTTTGCCTTTACCCGGAATGACGCTCGGTAGGATTACATCGAATGCAGAGACCCGATCAGTCGCAATGATCAACCAATGAGTATCGTCGATCTCGTAGATGTCGCGTACTTTGCCACGATAAACCAGCGGCAAGTCTTGTAGGTCCGATGTATGAAGCCCGGAATTGCTCATCAGAAGCACTCACGATAGAGATGGGTCAAGTATACTCGTCGTTTGGAGATGAAAAAGCGACGACGGGTCATGAGTACAGTTCAGGTGGGTATTTTAATGGGCAGTGACAGCGACTGGCCTGTTATGAGCGCGGCGGCGGAAATTTTTCAACAGTTCGGAATCGGTCATGAGTGCAAGGTCGTTTCCGCACATCGTATGCCGGATGACATGTTCGCCTACGCCGAATCTGCCAGTGACCGGGGGCTTGAGTGTCTTATCGCAGGGGCTGGGGGAGCCGCCCATTTACCAGGTATGCTGGCCGCCAAAACGGCGGTGCCTGTTTTGGGAGTTCCCGTGCCGAGCAAATATCTGGATGGGCAGGATTCGCTGTACTCAATCGTTCAGATGCCTAAAGGCATTCCGGTGGCGACCTTTGCGATCGGTGAAGCTGGAGCGGCTAATGCGGCTTTGTTTGCAGCGGCTATGATTGCGCGGTCCGACCCCAAGATTGCCATGAAGTTGACAGAATACCGACAAGCCAACACTGATAGGGCCCGGTCCATGGAATTGCCCACAGGTTGAGGAATAGACGCGTGAAGAGCACTGATCGACAGCCTTTATTACCTGGTAGCGTGCTGGGTGTCATTGGTGGAGGCCAGCTAGGGCGCTACTTTGTGATCGAGGCGCGTCGCTTAGGGTACGACACTTGGGTGCTCGATCCCTCAGAGAATTCTCCGGCTATGCAATGGTCCACACATAGCTTGGTTGCACCGTACGACGATCAGAAAGCACTCGCCACGTTGGCCCACGAGTGTGATGCCGTGACTACTGAATTCGAAAATGTACCCGCAGCGAGTTTGGAGTACTTAAGCCAGGTTGTACCGGTTGCACCATCGGCCGCCTGTGTGAAGATTGCTCAGGATCGACGCTTAGAAAAGGCCCATGCCATAAAACATGGGATTGCGACAGTGCCTTATGCGGTAATCGAATCATCGGAAGATTTTGAAAAAACACTCGACACGCTGGAACTGCCAGCGATATTGAAAACCGCCACATTGGGTTATGACGGAAAAGGTCAGAAGACCTGTCACACCATCGATGAATTGGTCACCGCATTCTATGATCTGAATCAGGTGCCCTGTGTGCTCGAACAACGAGTGGACTTGGCTGCAGAGATCTCAGTGGTCATGGCACGGGGCGCTGCGGGTGATACCCAGGTGTTTCCAGTGGCTCAAAACGTTCATACCAACGGAATTTTGGATACTACGACTGTGCCTGCCAGTGTTGATCAGGCGCTGCAGGAAGAGGCCACGAGCATTGCCAAGCGCTTTGCTAAGGGAATGGATTATCAGGGTGTTATGGCGCTGGAGTTTTTTGTCACCACAGATCAACGTCTGCTGTTTAATGAAATGGCGCCACGTCCTCACAACAGTGGGCACTACACCCTTGATGCCACAGTGGTATCCCAATTCGAGCAGCAAGTCAGAGCTCTCTGCGGTGTTCCTCTGGGTGATGCCTCCTTGGTTAGTCCGGTTTGTATGCTTAATTTATTGGGTGACAGTTGGGCAGGGTCAACGTCAGGTGCGAATCCGGGAACTGCCGATTTTGCGTCTGTGTTAGCCACATCCAATGCCAAGTTACACCTGTATGGAAAAGCCCAGGCCAGGCCGGGTAGAAAAATGGGACACATCAATTGTTTGGCGCAAACTCCGGCAGATGCGCTCACAGCGGCATTGGCTCTACGCCAGGCATTGCGCCCTTAGGGCGCCGCGAAACGCGACTTTTACCCCAAAAAAGAGTCAAAACGACATTACTTTTCCTGCGAGTAGTCAATTCCCACGGTCCTCCTGGCAGTTGGTATAAAAATCGCAGAGCAGGGTGCATCGAATGCCTGATGTAGCCGGATCTGTAAACCCATGAGTCTTACCCAGCGCACGACCTTTGCTAGCGACAATTCGTCAAGTTTCATTCCGGTTGCGGTTGAATCTTTACAAATTCAGAGTCAGGCATTGGCGACCATCGCCAGCACACTTGGTGAAGAATACGATGACGCAGTGAAGCTGATTCTCGGGTGCAAGGGACGAGTGATCATTTCCGGAATGGGTAAGTCGGGAATTGTGGGCAAGAAAATGGCCGCTACGTTTGCGTCCACAGGCACCCCATCATTCTACGTACATCCGGGTGAAGCCATTCATGGTGATCTCGGAATGATCACTTCGGATGACCTTATTGTGCTGATTTCATACAGTGGTGAAACCGATGAAGTCATCAAAATGTTGCCGTCTCTAAAATACTTTGGCAATCGGATCATTGGTATTGTCGGATCAGATGACACAACATTGGGACGACAAGCCGATGTTGTGTTGCGTGTTGATATCGAGCGGGAAGTCTGCCCGAATAATCTGGCACCGACCACGTCTGCTTTAGCCATTATGGCGTTAGGTGACGCACTCGCAGTCTGCCTGATTAAAGCCCGCGATTTTAAACCTTCTGACTTTGCGCAATTTCATCCCGGTGGCATGCTAGGACGACGTTTGTTGTCTCGCGTCGGCGATGTGATGATCACTGAAAACTTACCCATCATCGGACCGGAAGAGACCGTGCGTGAAGCCATTTTTTGTATGACTTCAGGTCGACTTGGTCTTGCAATTATTGTTAATGGCACCCGGCTTCTGGGAATTCTTACCGATGGTGATTTACGACGGGCATTGATTATGGATCCTACGATGATGGATAAGCCAGTCAAAGACTTCATGACTCCCGTACCGGTCACTATTTCGGCAAACTCTATGGTCAGTGATGCGGAAGTGCTTATGCGCAAGTACAAGATTCGGGCGCTGGTGGTAACGAATTCAAGAGACGGCGACGACGACGAAGTCTGTGGTCTACTTGAAATTTTTGCGGATAACAACAAGCGCTGACTCAGCGGCCGATAAGCCCGTTGAACCGGCACAGCGCAAGGTTTGAGAGCCCCTGTCAATTAGGGAGGAGGCTTTTAATTGGTTGTATCCAACAGCTCCAGCACGTTAATTGCAGCAAATCTAGCATGAGAAAACATACCCTCATCCCGTGTATGGCGTTAACCCTATGGGGCTTAACTGGCTGCGCGACCACTGGCTTAAACTCTTCAAGCCAGGGTCAGGAAGCGAACGTCGTACAAGTGACAACGGCCGCCGAAGCCTTGGGCAATGCCCAACCCGGTGAACAGTTGGTGCTACCAGAAGATAACGAACTGGGTGTCAGCACCGCACGCGTTATCAAACAATATCATGCGGCCAGTGGTCGACTGTGTCGTCGAATTGAATTGGCAACAGCGAACCCTGACATTCGAGTTATGTGTAAATCCGATTCTGGTCAGTGGCGAATGACACGATCACTCACCGGTGCAAGTTTGGCTCAACCACTAACTCAAACACCCATGGCGGCCGTTGTTGTCGGTGAAGCTAGTGTCGACTCAACCATTAGTTCAACCAAAACCGAAGAAAGTCATACACTCCATTCTGGTCGTGAGTCACTCCTGGATAACTCTGAGGCTGGTTTAATATCCGATGTTACTTTGGTGGTGGCATCCGCGAAAAACTCCACCATCCGCCTACGCGAAGTGCAAGATGGCGAGACGCTCTGGAAATTTTCCAAACGAGTGACCGGGGATGCTCTGAACTGGCACGATATCGCTGATCTGAATGAGATTGATGATGCGCGGACCGTGGTTCCCGGCTTGGTTCTTAAAATACCAGTGCACTTGATAAGACCGGACTCTCAGTAATGAATGCGATAAAATCCGCGGCTATAGCGCTGAGGGAACAATCGCTGCAACCTGACCCTCGACAACTTTCATTGGTTGCAATCATTACGGCCTTTAAGGCTCAGTGTCGCGTCATTCATGCGTTGATCATGCGAGAGACTTTAACTCGCTATGGAGACTATAAAATCGGTTTTTTATGGGGTTTTCTTGAGCCCCTGGCTGCGGTATTGATATTCGCTGGTATTTTTGCCGCGATTCGCACCGATAGCCCCAGTGGAATGCCGCTTTTTCAATTCATGCTTACGGGTTTCGTACCGTTCACCCTTTTTCGTGGCCCATGGGGTCAAATGCAAAGCGCAATAGGTCAGAACAAAGCTTTGCTGAGTTTTCCTCAAGTAACGACATTTGATGTTTTAGCAGCCCGCTGCATTCTTGAAGTGCTCATTACGCTACTGGTGTTTGGCATTCTGCTCATGGGCTGCCATTTGGTGGGTTTCGAAATTCGGGTTGAACGTCCCATGGAGGTTTTGTATGCATTGGGCTTACTTACATCTATTGGTGCCGGTATGGGCTTTTTATTCGCAGCTTTAGAACCCCTAATCCCTTCGGTAAAGAAACTGACAACCACGATCTTAGGCCGCCCATTGTTTTTAGGTTCTGGTTTGTTTTTTACGGCTGAAACCATTCCAATGCCGGCACGCGATTACTTGTTATATAACCCTATCATTCATTGTCTTGAGCTTTTAAGGGGTGCATTTTTCTACGAATTTGAAACGAACCACGGTAGTTGGGAGTACGCCACTGCCTGGGCCTTGGGTAGCCTAGCTGTTGGGTTAACTGCTCATCGAGCATTACGACGCAGATCGATCGTTGGCTTATGATTCGTTTAGTCGATATAAGCAAGAGTTACCGTACCCAAGCGGGTGAAAAGGTCGTTCTGAAAAACGTCAATGTGGAGTTCCCAAAGGGCGCAAGCGTTGGCATTCTCGGGTTGAACGGGGCTGGAAAGTCCACATTAATTCGAATCATAGGTGATGCTGAACCAGCGGATTCAGGCTATGTTGATTGTAATGAGCGAGTATCCTGGCCGTTGGGCTACAGCGGTGGTTTTATGGGAAATTTGACTGCCCGCGAAAATGCGCGATTCGTCGCTCGAATCTATGGGGAAGATCCTGCCTATATCGAAGAATTCACCCGGGAATTCTCCGAACTTGGTCAGTATTTTGATGAGCCTCTGAGAAGCTATTCGGCAGGTATGAGAGGCCGTTTTGCCTTCTCGGTAAGCCTTGCCTGTAATTTTGAATACTATTTGGTGGATGAGGCACTCGAAACAGGAGATGCTCGTTACCGTGAGAAATTTCGCAAAGCCTTTGAAGAACGACGTGAAAATGCCTCTGTAATTTTGGTCTCGCATAACGAACAGACGATCCGCCGGAACTGTGATATGGCCGCGATCCTGCATGAGGGCAACCTCACTCTGTATGAAGATCTGAAAGAGGCCATGGGCGAATACAACCTGCTTCAAACCAAGCGAGCTGCCTGATCAGATGAATGCAATTCTTCGATCATTTCTGACCATTGTCGGTATACCCACATTGTTGGCTACCATCTACTATGGATTTGTGGCTTCAGATATTTATGTCTCTGAGGCGCGCTTTGCTGTGCGTTCGGCGAAAGGTGCCAGTGCGGTTTCAGGTATTTCTGCTCTGCTGTCTTCTACAGGTATTCCAAGCAGTGGTCAGGACTCACTGGTGGTGATGAACTATTCCAATTCTTTGGATATGTTCAATGAAGTTCAAGCGAAAGTCCCTTTCAAAGAACATTTCAGTAATGATGATATTGATGTTCTAGCGCGATTAGACCCTGAAGCTAGTAACCGTGAAATGCTGGAGTATTTTGGTCGCCAGGTGGAACTTCACAGAGATACACTTAGCGATGTAATAACCCTAAAAGCTCGTGCGTTTGATCCACAGTTTGCCCAACAACTGGCATCGTTGGTAATCGAGCTGAATGAAAATCTTGTCAATCGGTTATCAACTCGTATCGAAGAGGATGCGCTGAGTTCAGCCAGAATAGCCATAGAAGAAGCTGAGGCGCGGCTGCGAAAAGCTAGTCATAGCATCACCCAATTTAGAAATCAGCACGACTCCTTAAGCCCAGCCGCTGAATCTTCTGCACTGCTATCTCGCGTTGCAGGAATTGAAGCTCAATTGTCTGAAACTCGTGCTCAATTGATTGAAAAGGGCGCGTACATGCGCAACACATCTCCAGACATTGTATCTTTGAAAAATCGAGTGAATGCGTTAGAGCGTCAGTTGGCTCTTGAAAAATCTACGGCGATGGGAGGCGCCAATGCACCCTTATCGAATTTACTCGAAGACTACCAACCACTGGTGCTGGAGGAGCAAATTGCTCAAGAGCACTATACGGCAACACTGACTACGCTTGAAGTGGCTCGTCAGGATGCGGCTCGTAAAAAGCAGTACTTACTCACCTTCGTTCAACCAAGCTTACCCAATTCAGCTGAGGAACCGAGGCGGTTCCAGAAAATTCTGACAGTCGCTGTGTTCTCATTTCTGGTCTATCTGATCAGCGGACTATTGTGGTCGGCGTTGAAAGATCATATGGGTCGCTAAGCGCGCTGTGATCATCTGTGTTCTGGCTCTTTCAAGTGCGCTGACAAAACTAAGGCGCGTCAAATATTTAATAGTCGCAATCGGCGCGTAAATTGCCTGTAGTGGCTAGCTTACATCGGATAACCGTCGACAAAGATAATGGTTAAGTTATTGAAAACTGGCATTTTGCTCGCGTTGTGTGTGCTCGCTTCGAGTGTATTCGCTCAGTCATCTGGTCCGGTAGGGCTCGATGCGTCTGCTTCGGTGGATGATGCAGCGGCTCAACTCAGGCAACCAGTTAATAGCATCCAGCTACCAAAGCCAGGCGCCAAACCCCGCCCATTTGGCAGTAACTTATTTCGCGGTGGATTCAGCAACGATCGTGAAGACGGCCTAAATCCCAATTATCGCATTATGCCTGGTGATCGCGTTAGCCTCAGAGTGTGGGGTGCGGTGGATTTAAACGACAGTTTGGTGGTTGACCCTCAAGGTAATATATTTATACCCAAGGTTGGACCCGTGGCAGTCGGCGGGGTTGCGAACAAAGATCTCAACCAACATGTAACTGCAGCGGTTAACCGCGTGTTCACTGATAACGTACGCGTGTATACCAGCCTTGATGGATCACAACCGGTTGCGGTGTTTGTGACCGGTTATGTACCAAATCCAGGGCGATTCAGTGGTATTCCATCGAACTCAGCCTTGCACTTCATCGATCGCGCCGGTGGAATTGATTCAGAACGGGGCAGTTATCGAAATATATCCATTATTCGAAATAGCGAAACCGTTGCCTCAATCGATCTGTATAACTTTCTGCTCAAAGGTGATTTAACCAGCATTCAATTTCGTGATGGTGACACTATCGTTGTCGGTGAGCGTGGCAGCTCGGTGACTGTGACCGGTGACGTGAGCAACGAAGCGGTGTTCGAACTTCAAGATAAAACCGTCAGTGGTGCTGAGTTAGTGCGCTCTGCGTTACTCAAGCCGGGAGTGAGCTACGCGGGAGTGGCAGGGATTAGAAGTGGTAAGCCGTTTTCAACGTATGTTCCGCTCGCTGAATTTGAAAACCTTGTTCTTTACAATGGTGATGAAGTTCACTTCAGATTCGATCAGCACGATCAGGTGATCGTTGTGGAAGTGGAGGGTGCTCATCTGGGGCCTTCAAGATATGCGGTACCGCGTAATACTCGGCTATTGGAGTTACTTGACTACATCGAGATCGATACCGAACTGGCGAATGCCGACAGTATTTCGCTTCGACGTAAGTCCATTGCGGATCGACAAAAGGCGTCTTTGAACGAAAGCTTAGCTCGGTTGGAAGCTCGCTATCTAACGGCGCCCTCCCAAACTGATGCTGAAGCTGCTATTCGAACACAAGAGGCGAAGCTGATTGGTGAGTTTGTTCAACGAGCAAAGCAAGTGGAACCCAATGGTCGCTTGGTCGTCGCTGACAATGGTGATATTGCCAATATATTACTGCAGTCGGGGGATACCATTACGATTCCTCGTCGGAGTGACTCGGTATTACTCAGCGGTGAGGTATTGGTGTCGCAGGCGATGCTGTACAAAGAAGGTCGACGGGCGCGTGACTATATTCAGCTCTCCGGTGGGTTTACCCATCAGGCTCTAACAGATCGGCTGGTCCTTGTACACGCCAATGGTGAAGTCGCTAGCGGTGAGAATCCTGTGGTGCGTCCCGGTGATGAACTGATTGTGTTGCCAAAAGTACCTGTCAAGAATTTGCAAGTTGCGGCTACGATCGTGGACATTCTCTACAAAATAGCGGTAGCAGCCAGTGTCGCTGTCAGTCTTTAGCCAGTATCCCACTGGCTTTGAATTTGCATCAATTTGAAGCAGAAGCTGTTTCCGCATCCTGACCGATGCGGCCCTAAAAGCTCGCATTGAATAATCAAGGTACACAAGTACATCGGGTGGTTAATGTCGTTTAATCGTTCCTTTCAGCATGGCCGGGTCAAGCGCAAGCTTCGAGCACTATACGCTTGTATTTTGCAGGATATTGAACACCTGAATCGAATCCAGTTGTCTTTAGATGAACTTATTCTGAGTTCTGAAGAAGATGGTTTGCCCGATGTATCCAAGATCCCCGAGTTGGCAAACTGGATCGCCTGTGTTTCGACGCCGTCGAAATCCTATCTAGAATCCATTCGATCACGATTAGGTCTGTTAGGCCAGCACACGATACCCCATCGCAGGCAAGCGCTAAGTGCTGGTCAGTCCCTGACTGAACACCTGGATCTATTACGCAGTAGAATCGCCATCAGCGATGCGGCTATATCTACAGCAGAAGCGGGTCGTTCACGTCTTCGAGCGTCGGTCGATTATTATGAAATGGTTCTGACCGATCTGGCATGGGCGCTTGAACCCATGCGTCATGGCCGTGGTAAAAAAACCTCGGGTAAGCAAGTTCGCGCGTTGTTACGTGAGGCTTCCACCCGAGTACAACGCTATGCGTCAATACCTCAGCCTGCCATCGATCAGTATTGCGAGCATGTCTATCTTGCAGAGAATCCCGATGTAAGCGCAGCTATCTCCCGACGCAGTTATGTCTCTGGATTGCATCACTTCGTTTCATCTGGTCTCGATGAGATGCGAGCTAAAACTCGTCCGTTGGGCTCATATTTTTCAAAAATTTGTGAGTCTACGGATGCTCGGGCCTACGGGTTGGTGTTTGAGGAGAATTCATCTGGTAGCACAAACGATGACTTTGCCGAAGCAGCGATCGCGATTAAGCAGTCTGGTTTGTTTGATGAACACTGGTACCTATCACAGTACTTCTGTGCAGTCACGAGCTCCGCAAACGCGATCCTTCACTATGTCGAATTCGGTGAAGCAGCCGGATGTTGGCCAAACGAGTGGTTCGATCCCAGATGGTATGCGGATCAGCACGGTATCTCATGCATGGGGGGCGCTTCGTTTGCCCACTATGTGGAACAAGGTAATGAATCTGGTTTGAATCCAAATGAGCTGTTTGATGTGGCGCATTATGGATCGATAAATTCTGACCTTCAAGGACACGAAATCCATCTCGTATCTCATTTTTATAGCAATGGTTGGCGCGAAGGACGTGACCCTTCAGCACTTTTTTCACTAGCTGAGTATGCACAAAAGGCGATGTACGGAGATCCTCTGCGAAATCCTCTAACCCACGCAATAAACGTGCGCCGATCGGCGAGCATATTTGCTAATGCCATTGAGGCTAACGTCCTTTCCAATGCTAGTCGCGGTGAGGCAGTTGAGGCTAAAAGAGCGGCCATTCATGCACGACATGCTCATACTATGGACTCTGACGGTACTAACCTGCAGGCCGGTACGGATGAGATGGCGATGGAGTTACCTGATATAGCCAATAACATCCGATATTTTGCCAACCCAGGGCCAAGCTATGAAAAGCCTGGCAAAGCGGGCTGTGAATCATTGGATGCGCGAGCCAAGGCCATTGCGTTTTATCTGCCACAGTTTTATGAGTTTGAACAAAACAACGAATGGTGGGGCGATGGGTTTACTGAATGGCGAAACGTCAGCCGTGGTACGCCGCGTTACTGTGGTCATTACCAGCCTCGCATTCCAAGGGATCTTGGGTTCTATGATCTAACCAACCCAGATACCCTGCGAGCACAAGCAGAACTGGCCAAGAACAATGGTGTTGAGGCCTTTTGTTTCTATTATTATTGGTTCAATGGTACGCGGTTAATGGATAAACCATTGGATTTGTTTGTGAACTCTGATATCGATCAAGAGTTCTGCATCATGTGGGCAAATGAAAACTGGACGCGCACATGGGATGGCTTTGAAAGTGAAGTGCTGATACGACAGGATTATAATGACGAGGACGAAGATGCATTTATTGCAGATACTTCCCGTTACTTCATGCATGAGCGATATACACGTGTCGCTGGAAGGCCGCTATTTATTCTCTATCGGCCTGGGCTACTACCCGATGCCAATAACACTATCGCGCGGTGGAAGCATAAATGGACCGAACAAGTTGGTGTGACACCTTGGGTGATTATGGTGCGAGGATTCGGTGACACTGATCCGCGTTCTTACGAATTGGATGGTGCTATCGAGTTCCCCCCGCATAAAGTTGCTCAAGATACACCAGATATTAACGATCAGCTCACGATCCTTGATCCTGAGTTTGCCGGTCACATCAGAGCCTATTCAGATGTGGTGGATGCGTCTTTGAGCGAAGAAACTCCAGACTACCCACTGATCAAAACCGTGTCCCCCCACTGGGACAACGACGCTCGTCGCGAAGGTCGCGGTATGACGTTACATGGATCTACGCCCGACTTGTATGAAAAATGGCTACGTGGTGCGATTGATCATGCTGTTGCGCATCCCTTTGAAGGGGAACCGCTAGTGTTCATCAATGCCTGGAATGAGTGGGCTGAAGGTGCTTACCTAGAACCGGATGTGCACTATGGCCACGCCTACCTCAATGCGACAAAGCGGGCCGTACACAACCTGACCCGTCACCAAGAGCGGATGCAGATTTTGCTGGTAGGGCATGATGCCAATCCACACGGTGCGCAGATGCTGTTACTCAGCTATGCCCAAGTGTACAAAGAACAATTTGGCCTAGAGGTGGTAATTGCACTCAAAAGCGGTGGACCATTACTAAAAGAGTATCAAAAATATGGGCAGACTATTGTCTTAGAGCAGTTCGGCCATGAAGAGTTGATACGCACGATAAAAACCAAACAATTAAATTTAGCTATTTGCAATACTACGGTCACTGGTGATCTCGTACCGTTGCTCAAAGATCATGGCCTAGCGGTTGTATCGCTCATACATGAGCTACCTAATTTAATCACCGAATATCAGTTAACTGAACACGTGAAGGCTGTGGCTGATGCCGCTGATCATGTGGTGTTTGCAGCCGATGTGGTTAAAAGTGGTTTCGAAAGCTTTGCGCCAAAAATTAACGGCGATGTTCGGATAATGCCCCAGGGTTCATATAAGCGAATTACCTTCGATGAGCGCAGCCGGTCTCAGCTGCGTGCAGAATTGGGTGTCAAAGAATCAGAAAAGCTGGTACTCAATGTTGGATATGCTGACTTAAGAAAAGGATTTGATTTATTTCTTCAATCCGCACGGCAGCTGTGTGCGCAAGATTCTTCCTTGCATTTTGTTTGGGTCGGTGCACTTTCTGCAGAAATGGATCGCTGGGTAAAGACGGATCTCGGGCAGTCCGATATTGATCGCCGAATTCATCTAGTGGGTTTTTCCGATCGAGTGTCTGACTACTACTCCGCCTGCGATACTCTATTCCTGACTTCTCGCGAAGATCCTTACCCAACGGTGGTTCTCGAAGCAATGGCGGTTGGTGTGCCAGTTGTTCTATTTAAGAAAACCACTGGGTTTGATTCTTTAATCTCTGAATACGGTTACATAGCCGATCGAACCAATCCTACAAGCATAAGCGAGGCACTGCATCAGGCCTTATTTGTAGACACGGATGATCAGAAGGTTCATCGGGCGAACTATGTGGATCAACACTGTCGTTTTGATGACTATGTGTTTGACATTTTGAAGCTGCTACAGCCGAAACTTGAGAAGATATCGGTAGTTGTACCGAATTATAACTATGACCAATACATTGCGTCGCGTTTGCAATCTGTATTTGGACAAACATACCCGATATTTGAAACCATCGTTCTAGACGATTATTCCAGTGACCGTAGTCTGAAAGTCATAAAAAAAGTAGCCTCCGAAACAGACCGCCAGATTCAGCTAGTGCCTTCCTCATCCAATAGTGGAAACACCTTTAAACAATGGCGTAAAGGATTGGAATTAGCTCGTGGTGACTATGTTTGGATCGCCGAAGCAGATGATCTTTCAGATTCGACCTTTGTGGCAGAGTTAATGGGCAAATTCTCTGAAAATACAGTGATGAGCTTTAGTGATTCCGTTCAAATTCAGACCAATGGGGATGTGCTTGCAGACAGTTACGACTACTACTACAAAACGGTCGATGCTGATCTGTTCGCTACTGATTTTCAACTGCCTGGTTCAGAGTTTGTTCGCCGAGCTTTGTCGGTTAAGAATGTCATATTAAATGTAAGCGCAGTCGTATGGCGGCGTGCGGCTTTGGCGCAGGCGTTGGATAATATTGGAGATGAGTTGACCGACTATAAACTAGTGGGCGATTGGCGTCTTTATATGGAAGTGCTTTTGAGTGAGGGCAACAGCATTGCCTATGTGTCTGATGCATTGAATACCCATAGGCGACACCAGGGCAGTGTGACGCATCAAATGGATTACCAAGCTCACCTGGCTGAGATTCAGGCTATTCATCAGTTAGTAGCTGAAAAGATGGAGATTAGCCCCGAGCTTCGTTCAGCGATTGATAGCTACGTGGAAGAACTGAGAGTGCAGTTTGGTTTGCAGGATGTTGAAACCCCCGATACTGAACACAGTAAGGCTGCGTAAGAGTGCGGAACCGCGAATCAGTTTCGGGTAAGTGGTTGAGCGCTTCTGTAATCTGCGATAGTGCGTCAATGGGAGATGTAGTGTGAATGCTGAGGCAGTTAGCCTGAATACATCTGAAACGCATGCGCCGACGAACTCAGCTACTGTGAACGTTGGTGCAGAAGGATGGCTTTTTGCGACGGGTATAAACCACTCATTGGTGCGCTTTTACCAAACAGATTCTAGTTTTTCTGATGAATTGGCTCACTCTTGGGCCAAATTAATCGGTGAGCGCACCGAACGCATGAATGAGCGCGGCATCGAATACTGTCATTTAGGCGTACCTGATAAGCTATCTATATTTTCAGAACACTATTCTGGAGATTTACCCAACCTGCGAGGAAACCCAATAACTCGCATCATGGATCAATACGCCGCCAAAGTACCTCAATTCGTTAATCTTGTTGAATATTTTCGCCAAGGCGCGCAAAACGGTACAGCGTTGTATTGGAAGACCGATGCGTTATGGTCGTGCTGGGGCGCATACGCTGCATACCAGATGCTAATGCATCGCCTCGGCGATCCGTTGAAAGCTGATCTTCTAAGCTACCCCTACACGGAATCCGAGCTAATATCGACATTGGGTGCTACCGTAGATCCACAGCTATCCGAAACGATCCGCTTTTACAATTTTGAGCGTTACAGTGCCAGGCGTTATGCTAACGAGCTAGTCTGTTTAAGAGAAAACCACAAGTTTGAAAGTGACGCGGACTGGGTCGAAGGATCTCACGTGATCTATGAAAATCGCGCGGCATCAGCGATTGACAAAGTTGTGGTGATATTTGGTGATTCGTATGCTGGTGAGCATCAGAAACTACTCACAGGCATGCTAGCTGAATCTTATAGGGAAGTACATTTCATATGGAGTGCGCACATTGACGATGACTATGTTAAGAGTGTCGAACCGGATGTTGTGCTGACCGTTTTGCATGAAAGCCGGATGACTGAAGTTCCGAATGATTCTTTGAATATCAAATTGTTTGCACGTGATCGTGTAAAACAGATGAAAAAAATTCATCCTGAGCTTAAGAAAAAGCCGCAGCTAAATATCGCTGTTAATCCTAATTACCAAAAGGGTGTGTTTACCCCAGAGAAGTACCAGTTAGATCCACCGGTAACCGTTCAGCCAGGTTGTGTCAATAACGGCAACGATAAATCAATGGACACGACTCACGTCACTATGTCTCTGATGGATTCTCCGAAAGTCTACCTCACAGGGGATCGGTGTTTGGTCACAGACTCCGATGGGCAGGTTGCAGTGCGCTCTAATATTGATGAGGAGCGCGCCGAGCGCATTGAATTTGAACGCTATAGGAAGCTCAAAGGGACTTCCCTTTTATTAGGCAATTCAGCTGGGGCGAATTGCTACTACCACTGGAGGCTGGATTTACTGCCCAAGATCGGTTTGATGGAACGCATGGGCATCTCCGTCGATTCGGTTGATTACTTTTTGGTGCGAGAAATTACCCACCAGTTTCAGGTGGATACGTTAAACCGTTTTGGAATAACGGGTTCAAGGGTTATTGAAACAAAAAAAAGAAGCTTCTGGCAGCCGGAGAAATTAATTCACTTTCATTTAATTAATGGGATTAATATGAAGATGAATCGCTTCATACCCGCCTGGCTCAACCATACGTTTCCAGCCTCTGGCAAACGAACGGGTGGTCGAAAGCTTTATATTAGTCGACCGCAGGGAGTTCGCCGCGGTGTGAGTAATGAGCAGGAATTTCGGCCGATGCTTGAAGCTGCCGGATTTGAATTTGTTGTGATGGAAGGCTTAAGCGTCTCCGAGCAAGCAACATTGATGGCCGATGTAGATGTCTTGATGTCACCCCACGGTGGTGCTCTGACAAACATGGTGTTTTGTAGGCCCGGCATACAGGTTATTGAGCTATTCGGCCGTCACGTGTATCCCTACTATTATGGCTTGGCGCAACTCTGCGGACATCGCTACTACACTGTCTTGGAAGATCCTACAGACTATCCAAGACTGATCAACTATGAAATTGCCGAATCATTTGGATCAGCAGAGATACAGGCAACGACAATGTCGCTGCCCTTTGATGTATCCCCGGTGCTACTCGAGCGTCTGCTCCAGAAACTGAAAGATTAGGCTTAACGGGCCAACACCGTAATCTGAATCATCGCGCTGGTGCTGATCGTTGGGTCAGCTTCATCAATTGCTATGAACTCCACAGAATATTGACCGACATCCGCGTCTGTGGGAGACCAGACCAACGTTCTTCCACCATTTCCATTGTCATTGAAGCTTGCGCCATTTAGGGCTGGCAACATGTGGAAGATCGGTACGACTCGTTCCGGGTCGAGCGGTGTAATATCCAAAGTGAGCGTGTCTCCCGCTGTAACTTGCTGGTCTGGAATA
>JAHQVR010000003.1 GCA_019634245.1 Gammaproteobacteria bacterium | reverse complement strand
TGGGTGATGGACCCTGAGGGTAACAAGATTGAGTTATGGGAACCAAAACTATGGGACGACAAAAACAAACGATAGATAGGTTTTTTGGTCGCCAATGTATCCAAGGCCAGAGACTAGTCGAAGAGCAGTGCATCGCGCATCTATCAGTTAGCGATTGTTGGCAATAATTTATTGATCAATCGAGTTTCATTGTCAGGTTGCTGGGACAAAGACGGCGCAACGTGCCAGAATTAGCGTAGAAAATACTTATCGAGACAAGCTCATGGCCAAAGGTAGTTGTTTGTGCGGTAGTGTGATATTCAGTGTTGGTGGGGCCAAGAATATGACCCACTGTCACTGCTCTATGTGTCGCAGAATACACGGGGCACTCTTTGCCACCTACTACAACACCGATTTTTTGAAGATCGAACAGGGAGAGGGTGACATCGAGTATTACGAATCCTCTCCTGGCTTTATACGCTCATTCTGTAAGCACTGCGGCTCACCATTACCAGAAAAATCTGTAACTGAACCTACTGTATATGTCCCTGCCGGTTTAATGGATGACGACCCGGGTATACGCCCCAAGGCGCACATATTCACCGAATCAAAAGCCCAGTGCTATTCCATAACCGATGGCCTTCCGCAACAAACCCACTACGGCGATGATGATTCATCACGTGTAGTTGATGTCCCAAAAGCGTCTACTAAAACCGATGGGGTGGCCGGTGCTTGTCAGTGTGGTGCGGTTTCGTTTGAATATGCTGGAGCACCAAAGATGATGATGCACTGTCATTGCAGCCGTTGCCGCAAAGCTAAAGGCGCTGCCCATGCCACTAACGCTTTTGTGGCGGGTGATCAGTTCATATGGACAAGCGGCGAAGACAATATCACCAACTACGCACATAAAGGTGCTCAGTTCTTTGGCCACGCCTTTTGCAACACCTGTGGCTCGTCGGTACCGCGACCTCGGCCCGATGGGAGTTTGTACAATGTCCCCGTTGGCAGTTTGAATCAGCCGCCGGGTATTGAAGCAAAAGGCCACATTTTCATAGGTTCAAAAGCGCCTTGGTTTGACGTCACTGACGATAAGCCGCAGTGGGATGAAATGCCAACTTGACTGGTTGTCAGTGCCCAAGTTGTCATTAGTGATGAACCCAATCGATAATAAGGCAATGAGTATTGCTAATCTTACCCTTCGCCACTTTTCAGTACCGATATAGCGTTTGTGTTTTGGTGCGAGTCACTTTCTTTTTTGAAGTTGCTCTACTCGACGTGCCGGTAGGTCCCAAAAACTTCTCTGAACTTCTACACGGGCATCAGCTTCATGTATTCCGATGTCCTTAAGTTCGTGCGCGCTCAGTGCTGAAAGTTCGCAACGTTCGCGTTTGACTTGTTCGGCCAGCGCAAGTACTTTTAGCCATTTTCTCAGCCAAGCGGTGCGACTCAGAGTGATCTCGTCTGAACCGATACTCCCATTGTTTAGCCGATCAGCCCAGCGCATCAGCAAGTGCATATGACGTCTCCTGTAACGCTGCTTGTGTATCTTCAAGCGCCATTAAGCCAAATCCGATGCGGAACACCCGCTCGGAGTCCCCAAACCAATTTCCTGGTGCCACCCGTACGCCGCGCCTTTCGAGGGCTTCGTAAAAGGTCTTAACGGCTGTGGCGTTAAATTTGTCCTCTCTTAGGCAAACGCAGCATAGAGCACCGGCATCTGGTTCAATCCATAGAACGAACTCAGAGTGATCATTCACCCATCGTTTAACTAGGGCCTTTCCTTGGGCCAACTGCTCTTGGCGAGGCAGTAGTATGCTGTCTTCCTGTTGCAGTATTATTAAAGCCAGCAGTTCATCGAGGGTGCCGTTGGCAATAATCGTTTGGAATTTTCCTCGTACCAATTGTTCACGTAACCAGTTGTTTCGGGTAATTACCCACCCTAAGCGTAGGCCCGGCGCTCCGTGCGACTTGGACAGTGAACCGCTTATCACTAAGCGCGGATCAGCGCTTTCACCGTCTAATTCAATAGCGCTCGATTTGGCTGGCTCAACGGAATAGCGCGCCTCTCGGTACGTTTCGTCAACCAGTAAGAAAGCGTTTGGACATTGCTCCCTTAGTACCGTAAGCAACTGGACGATCGTTGATGAACTAACCGATACACCCGAAGGGTTTCTGGGATTTTCTATACAAACGAGTTTAGTTAAGCTACTCAGTTGAAGTCGTAAATCCGCGGGTTTGATTTGGTAGTGATTGTTAAAGTTACTTGTGAATCTCTTGGCCAAGAACACATCTGATTGCAAGGCCATCATAGTCAGAGGGAACCCTGGCTCATGAATTAGAAACTCACCACCGTCGCAGCCAAGTATTTGACCGATTAAGAACAAGGAATGCATACCGCCTTGTGTGATTACCACATCGTCCGCACAAACGTTCGAATAGCGTGCCGCGATGGCCGCTCGAAGCTGTGGATTACCTGCGGCACTGGAGTACTCCAGTGGGGTGGAGGCGAATTTCTTGTAGTCTGTCTCGCTAAGTATGTCTATTAGCGTTAAGTCTTTTGACACGCTCTCCGCTAGGTCGTAACGGACGTGTTGTTCGGTCAGTGACACCATCTCACTGTGGGCGAACCGATCTCTTAGCGTTGTGCTTCGAGCGTTTTGTTTTGCATTGGAGCGAGGGATGTTCATTGGGTGGATGCATCGGTACGTTTTTGTGTTCAGTAGTAATTCTAGGGACTGTGCAATTCAATAACAGATGCAGTAAACTAGAAATGTATGCATAACAGTTTCCAATATTTAAAACTGTTATTACTGATCGACCAGTACAGTTGATAGGGGAGTGGTGCCACTATGGCTAAGAATCTCGTGACAGTAGATGAGGAACACTTCCGCTATGAGGAGGTCATTCGATATGTGCGAGAGTTGATCCAATCCGGCACGCTTACCCCAGGAAGTAAAGCTCCATCGCTCAGACGATTAAGCAAGGCTAGAGGTGTGTCCGTAACGACCGCCCTGCAGGCCTATCGGATTCTGGAAAGTCAGGGTGAATTAGAAGCAAGGCCGCAGTCTGGCTTCTATGTTCGCGAACAACAACCCTCAACGGCCAGACCAACGATGATGCGCAGTAGTGGCAAAGAACGCATGATCAAATCGGGTAAGAAAGTCTCCTTGATGTTCAGCCATGCCATAGACAGTACTCTTGTGCCTTTAGGTTGTGCCATCCCGTCGCCTGATTTACTCGTCGGTAGTCAGTTAGATAAATTTTTAGTGCGAGTGGCAAGAACCGAGGGTGCGAAAGCGAATACCTATGCCTCTCCACAGGGTATAGAAGAGCTCAGAGATGCTATTGCCAGGCGCTCTATGCTATGGGGTCATCGGTGTGCACCGGACGATGTACTGATCACCGCAGGTTGTACTGAGGCCCTACATCTGGCTTTAAGGGTAACGACGCAGCCAGGAGATACCGTGGCGGTAGAGTCACCGAACTATTTTGGTTTTTTGCCGATTTTGCGTGAACAAGGCTTAAAGGTGATGGAGATACCCACTGATTCAGTTGATGGTTTATCTCTTGAGGTGTTAGAGCAAGCTTTAGATTCTGTTCGGGTTAAGGTCTGCCTTTTTTCATCGGCGTTTAACAATCCTTTAGGGTGTCTAACGCCAGAGAGTAAAAAATCTGCTGTACTCAAACTCTTGAATCGTTATCGAGCGACATTAATCGAAGATGATATCTATGGTGATATCTATTTTGGCGCCGAACGCCCAAGACCGTACAGCGCAATGGATGAAGCCCGCGATGTAATCTACTGTTCGTCGTTTTCTAAAACTGTGGCTCCGGGGTATCGCATTGGATGGGTGAGCAGTGAGAAGCATTTGGATCGACTGCTCGAGTCACGCTATGGGACCACTCTCTGCAGCCCGATTCTGCCTCAGTTAGCGATTGCCCGGTTTTTAAATGGCGGGGCCTACGACAATCACCTACGACGTCTTCGCAGCCAATTGCAAAAAAATATAGTGGCTGTTAGCAAGGTTGTCACCGATACTTTCCCCGAAGGGACGCGGATCAGCCGACCGGAAGGTGGGTTTGTGCTTTGGGTCGAGCTACCGAAGACAATTCGAACTCGAGAGCTCTTTGAAACGGCATTGGAGGCGGGTATCGCTTTTGCACCCGGAGACCTATTTACGACAACGGAGAACTACCGAAGTTGTTTAAGGCTCAGTTGTGGGTATCCGTGCGACTCCTCACTGGAGCGTGGGCTCTGGCAACTGGGAGCACTAGCAAATCAAGCGCTCTAGTGAGATCTACGAGCTGGTGCCGAGCGATTCAAGGGCACTGCTGGCGCGTTCAAACCAAACACGGGATACCAGGCTGTCTTTTGCCACTGATACGCCAAACGCGCTCATACCCGTGTGCCGATACTTAAGATCTTCAAATATTAAGCGAGCAGAGTCGGTTTTTCCCAGCTTTTCGAAGGCCAGGGCTTCGCTGTATAGCGCGGTATCATAATAGGTTGTATCAGGGTATGCCTTACGCAGTTCCATCATTGTCTCTTGTGCCTGTGCATATCGATTCTGATCGATCAGCTGGATATAGCCTTTCAGATACAGCGCATCATCAGCGATATAGCTGTCCTTGTGAAGGGTGAGTAGCGTGTCGATTTTGTTGATCGCTTGAGAGGTATCACCAGCATCTCTGGCGTTCATCGCATCGAGATATAGCCCGAAATCATCACCGTCACCATATACGGCAGCTTCTTGCATCACGGGTACTTTTATGGCAGCACGCTTTCGATTCACCGTGACAGCGTCACCCTTTACATATGAAGTGTAAGTGCTTTGTGCCTGTGTATATTGCTCTTTTTCCTCTAACTCTTTCGCTTTGTAGTACAACTGTTCGTGTTCGTTCTGGGCTTTCGTGGCTTGCACGACAGTATCAAAATCGATATTGAGCGTTGCATTTTTTACCCCTTTGCTCACTGGGGTGAAGTTTATGTTTAAACGGACGCCTTCAGAAGGACGCAGCACCAAGTTGTTAAAAACATCCGTTGAAAACTCATCGGCGTGGTCACCGGACATAGTGAACCCTTTGATGGGATAGATATCAGCACCCTGATTGATCACTTCTATTTGATGGGTGCGGGTGCCTCCGACATCCTGTGTGCCGAAATAATGATCTACTGCTGATACATACAAATAGCTACCTTCGATGCCAGGGTCAATTCCCGAAGGTCCACTCTCACCAGCTTCACAGGCTTGGAGAAGAATTGCTGCCATCGCTGCTAATGTACAGGCTTTCATTCGATTTGTTATGTGCATGGCTGCTGCTTGTGTTGAGTTCATGGATGGCTACTTTTTCGTTATGCTGCTTTGGCGGTGTTTTCGGTATCCACCTGAAAATAATCCAGCGCTAATTTACAGTTACGCAGAGCTTGGTCAAATTCTTCTAAATTTGAGTCGCCATGGCTGGCTCGATCGGCTGCTTCAATTTCACTCTTTGCCGCTGCGATTTGTTCGCGTACGCTACGTAGTGCCTGAGTGAGCTCCATGGCCAGCTCCCCAAATTCTTTTTTATCAGATTCGCGCAGTTTGACATCTAGATTTCCAGCACCCATCTCTCGTAAGGCCCGTTTGATTGCCATCAAAGGAGCACCCAGTTTGCGAGTGATGTAGATACCCAAGACGATGGTGAGCACGACGTTGATGGCCATCATTACCAACAGCCAATTGCCCAATACACTGCTCAAAGAAGGTAAGGTTTCGTTGATCAGTTGCGTGTCTTCGGAAACGAACAGTAGCGGAGCGGCGCCCTTTATGACTCGATCGAGCATCATGTGGTAAAAAATGCCTAATAGAGCGGTAGTGATCGCAAGATAGATTAGAGAGAGTTTGATGACACGTCGAATCTCACGCGCCTGAAACGACTTGCCATTGAGTAAGCTTGTGAGGACAAAAGAGTCTGTTGAACGTGTCATGTGTTGATTTCGACGTTTCTCTAGGTTATGCCCAGTTTTCGGCCTAATTCACAGCAACTTAATCGTGTAGATTTGTTTCAGCTGCGGATTTTGGACCTGTATCAACCTCACAAAAGCTCAGCGCGTTATTGCGCAGCTGAGTGTGCGCCATTCGAGGCTATACTTGTGCGCATGTGCACGTTTTTGGAACCCCCACTCGTTTTGAACGTTCTTCGAGAGACCCTCCATGGGGGGTGAGATTTCCACCCTGGTAGAGCCCGGCACGCTGTTCTCAGTGGTGGGTTTGCTGTACCTGTTGTTTGCCGTCGTGGCAGCTGTACATGTGCTGCTAAACAAAGAAAACGAGGGCGCTGCGGTTAGTTGGCTCGGAGTGATTATTCTGTCGCCTTTGTTTGGCGCGCTGCTTTATTGGCTTTTTGGTGTTAATCGAATTCGTCGGCGAGTACGAAAAGAGCTCAAGCAGCATTCGGCTGAGAGTGAACGTGTGTCCGCTAGCATGGATTCTCAGCTGCTCGATGAAATACCCGATACCCTGCGAACGCTCATGCGTACCGGCCTTGCGGTCCATTCCGAACACTATTGTGGGCTGAATCAAATTTCCCCATTGATCAATGGTGATGAGGCGTATCCCGAGATGATCAATGCGATAAACGCGGCCCAAACCAGTGTTGTGTTGTCGAGCTATATTTTTGAATACGATTCGGCTGGTAAAGAGTTTGTGGCAGCGTTGGTGGAGGCGTCCAATCGCGGGGTATTGGTTCGCGTGTTGATCGATGGGTTGGGTATTGGCTACGGACCGAGCC
>JAHQVR010000227.1 GCA_019634245.1 Gammaproteobacteria bacterium | reverse complement strand
GGAACTGAAACACGTGACTACTACCAGCATTGGCTGCACGCTTTGGAATCACTGGTAGCAAAAAAACAACTGACATCTTCAAAAGCACTGCTTGACAGAAAAGCCGAGTGGCACGAAGCTGCTGCCAGAACACCTCACGGCGAACCAATCGAGTTGAACAGAAATTAAACCACCGACTGTCAATATCGATCTGCAAGCTTTTACTGCCGATCCCTACCCGCAACTGGCGCAAATGCGTCAACACTCCCCTATTTGTTTTGTACCACAACTTGGCGCAACACTGCTGACCCGCCACCAAGACATTGTCGATTGCGAGAAAAACGTGAAAGTTTTTTCATCAGATCAACCTGGTGGGCTTATGAATGTATTAATGGGTCAAAATATGATGCGCAAGGACGGGGACGCTCATTTGATTGAGCGCAGACAGGCCCAGCCTGCACTGTCGCCAAGAAGTGTAAAAACCATTTGGCGAACACAATGCGAACAGGCAACCGACGAAATTCTTGACAATCTGGAAGAAAAAGAATCCTTTGATCTGGTAAACGATTACGCCATGCCAGTTTCGGCCCATGCACTTCGATACATAACCGGATTAACAAACATGACAACCGAGCAGATGGATAACTGTTCACAGGCCATGATAGATGGTATAGCAAACTACGCTGGAGATCAGGCTATTGAACAACGGTGTCATACAGGCACTAAACTGATTGATAAATACATTGATGAAATGTTAAAGCCCGGCTCTGGCCTTGCGGAACATTCGTTATTGGCAGTTCTGTCAACTGCAGGACAAGCAATCGATAGCATTCGAGCCAATATAAAACTGGCGATCAGCGGTGGGCAAAATGAACCACGTGATGCGATAGCCGGTGCCGTGTGGGCTCTGCTGACGCACGAAAAACAGCTGCATCAAGTTTTACATGGCGAGTACACGTGGTTGAAGGTATTTGAGGAATACGTACGTTGGATTTCGCCAATCGGCATGTCGCCCAGACGTATAGCGAGTAGCTTCGAACACAACGGCTATACATTCGAACCTGAAAGCCGTGCTTTTCTGATGTTCAGCAGCGGCAATCGTGACAACGATGTTTTCAATCGCCCCGAACTGTTTGACTTATCCAGAGATACCTCAAAGTCGTTAAGCTTTGGAGCCGGGCCCCATTTTTGTGCAGGCGCTGCAGCATCCAGAATGCTGATTGGCGATGTGGCCTTGCCCCGATTATTCGAACGATTTCCACGCTTGCACATTACTGGCCCGGTACGATTTTCCGGTTGGGCTTTTCGAGGGCCGATTAACTTACCTGTCACGCAGCGTCGTTGACACGAGAAACATCATCTATTTTCGAACCGACCAACCAAAGAAAGCTCAACAACCTTAAATGCTAGGCCTGTAGCAGGCGCTACTATTCAACTATCTCGCAGCAGTATTTACACCCAAAGCCTGTACTGATTTGATGTAATTAATAACATCACTAATATCTTTGTCAGTTCGATCACCTGGCAGTATATCTATTGATACATCCTCAAGAATTGATGAAGGACGCGCACTGAGCACGATTATTCGATCGGCCAGCGTGGCAGCTTCTGATAGGTTATGGGTAACCATAAGACTGGTAGTCGGCCTGGACTGACACAGACTTGATAGTAGTTGTCGTAAATGATCCGCCGTGGCGTCGTCTAAAGACACAAAAGGCTCGTCCAGTATCAGTAATTCAGGCTCAAGGGCATAAGCTCGAGCCAGGGCAACCCTCCGGGCAAGGCCTAACGAAAGCTCGCTTGGAAAGAATTGTTTTACATGCTCGATACCCAGCTCGCTGAACAATTCTGATAACGACTGATCTTTTAACTCATGTGGCATAGCTAAACGAACGTTATCTTCAACCCTGCGCCAGGGAAGTAATCGAGGTTCCTGGAATACTGCTGCGACCCTGCCTGTGCCGCCTCGCTGTTCGTTAAAATTAATATTGCCGGTAAAATCAATATCCAGACCTAGAATTGCCCGCAGCGTGGTGGTTTTTCCACATCCTGATGGGCCAACAATGCACGTGAAAGTGTTAGATTCCAGTTTAAACTTGATACCTTCTATGGCTTCCAGTGTCGTGCCATCAGCAATTTTGTAAATCTTTTTTTGAATATCTACCTCAAGCACTGGACGGTCTCCAACGGGTTGCCATACGTTCCATTGGTTGGAGAAGCAGGTATTCTATTGCCAGCATCACAAACACAAAGGCAAATGTGTAAGCCAGAATAGTGGCAACATCAAATAGCTGAAAATAGAGCTGAATTTGAAATCCAACTCCATTGGAGCGTCCTAGTAACTCCACGACCAGTACAATTTTCCAGATTAACGAAATGCCGCTTCTAGTCGCTGCTGCAAAGAACGGTTGCAATTGCGGTATAAGCACATGCCTGATTTTTTTCCACAATCCGAATCGGTAAACCGTTGCCATTTCATTTAGTTGCGAATCTACCGAACGAGCACCCTCTCGCATAGTGATCACAACATTGGGTATTTTGTTCAAAGCAACCGCACATACCGCAGCGACTTCGTTCAATCCAAACCAGATATAGGAAAGTACAATTATGACCAGGGCCGGAATGTTAAGCAGCAGTACTAACCATCCATCAAATACCGTATTTAAGGATTTGTACGACCCCAGTAATATACCGATACAAGAACCAATGCTCATGGCCAATAGAAAAGCCGCCGCAACCCGCGCAAGTGTGGCCATTAAATGAAATATCAATTCGCCACTTTGCCATTCTTCCAAAAATGCTTGCCAGACGGCATACGGTGACGGTAATGACCGATCATCAAGCGCGCCCGATGTAAAATGCCATAGCAACCCAAGCGCCAACATTGACGTCAGCATGGTCACTACCCTGACGGACATATCAGACACGCGACAGCTCAAACTCTGAAAACGGGGAAAACAGGGTTCCTGCCGGTTGATAAATTGAGTTCATGCCACCTCAAACAATCCTGCAGCGCCCATACCACCGCCAACACACATTGACACCACAACATACTTAACCCCACGGCGCTTACCTTCGATCAAGGCATGTGCAACCAGCCGGGACCCGGTCATTCCGTACGGATGACCAATCGATATAGCGCCGCCATTGACATTATAAATGGCAGGGTCGATGTGCAGATGATCTCGGCAGTAGATCACTTGGCAAGCAAACGCCTCATTAAGCTCCCACAGTCCGATATCCTGGATACTTAACCCGGCATTTTTTAGCAACTTCGGTATAGCGTAGACAGGTCCAATGCCCATCTCTTCTGGCGCATTCCCGGCAACAGCCATACCACGGTATATGCCTAACGGATTTAACCCCTGCTTTTCGGCCAGAGTGCCTTCCATCAAGACACACGCTGATGCCCCGTCAGAGAGTTGGCTGGCATTACCTGCGGTGATAACACCCTGTTCAATGACCGGATTCAACGTCGCTAATTTTTCAACGGTGGTTTCCGGTCTGTTTCCTTCATCTTTAGTTAATGTGACATCTTCAAGCGTTTGTTCATCGGTTTGCTTGTTCTTGACAATCTTGGTGACTTTGATGGGTACAATTTCGTCGTCAAACGCGCCAGCTTGTTGTGCCTGGGCTGTGCGGCGTTGAGATTCAGCCGCATACTCATCTTGTGCTTCGCGCGTGATACCAAACGTATTTGCAACGGTTTCGGCTGTTTTCAACATGGGCATGTAAGCGTGTTCAGCCTGTGTGATGACGTTGCTATCCATTTCATCGGCGACCCATCGCATGTAATTATTTTGAACCGCCGATATATTATCCTGCCCGCCAGCTACAACGATATTCTGACCATCAACGATAATTTGCTTGGCAGCTGTGGCAATTGCCATTAAACCAGACGAACATTGTCGATCAATGGTCTGGCCAGGTACGGTGATTGGCAAACCTGCCGCCAAAGACGACAATCGGCCTATATTCATACCCGCAGTACCCGCAGTGAGCACAGCGCCTATAACAACATCGTCTATATCTGCAGAATCGATGCCTGCCCGCGCGACGGCGTGGGAGATAGCATGCGCTGTCATGGTAGGTGATTTGGTGTTGTTCAAAGCACCTCTAAAGGCCATGCCAATCGGTGTTCGCGCTGTAGAAACAATTACGGCATCTTTCATAATGATCCTGTCGGTGTACTAAATTTAGTGACTTCGTAGTGTTTTAGCATTCTCATGCTAGTTTTGTCCAAATAATTCCAAATTAGCGTGGTCGAAGTATTCCTGAATCAATACCCTAACGATTGCTCGATCAATACTGGGTTTCGGTGCAGCTACTCCGAATATTTTGTCACACGCACGCTGCTGGAATTATGCTGGGTCAAATCGCCAGTCACCGATTGGTAGGCATTATAGGTATAGTTCCAACCAGCATAGTTGCAATGCTGGTTACGCATTTAAGCGCTATTAGCATTCGGTCTGCGCTGTGACAGACAATCTGGAACTTCTAGGGGTTGTTAGCCCACTCATTAATAGGCGAACAACCCCCAACTCTGGCTAAATTAATCTACTACTGACACTCGAAACTTGCAGCATCCTCTTCATCACCGGCCGTGTACACCGCTTTCATGGGGTAAAGGCACAACGGTCGTGATCGGCTGGTAGACCATCCTTGGCTTATCACATCATCATTTGTTTCCTGAACATTAGCCACAATACGTGATGGAGCTTGTCCTTTTTCCACCCAGTCAACCAATGTCATCAACGCATCGTACTGGTCGGTTGCCGGTCCGCCCCTTGTATGCCCCATGCCTGGCACTAAAAACAAGCGTGCAAAAGCTTCAGCACTGTTTTGATAAGCGGAATCAAGGGCTTGATACCAGTTAACGGTATCCTGCATTGAAAACACACCATCCGATGCGCCGTGTGTTATCAGCATTTTAGCTCCACGCGAACGCAAGGTGTCGAAGTTGGTGGGGTTTGGTGGAGTCATGAAGCTCATTGAACTTTCTGTGAAAGTTTCGTCAGTTGCAAAAATGGCATCAGCGGCCACATCAATATCCAGCGCCATCGCATAGGCAAATGTATCATCTTCAGGTGGGTTAGGAGGCGTGGAAAATATGTAGCCATACGCGACCGCGTCACGTTGGTTGTTTACTGAAAATTTAAACTTCCAGTCCGCCCAGTTTTGTTGCTGGAGGCCCGGGTCATACACCCATGAACTGTAAATTTCGTCACCGTTGGTTTTTTTCGCACCAGCAAATACGTTTGCGACAACATCCAACTGCGCAGATGACAAACAAGTGCCATCGCGTTCACCTGCACATATCGGTACATCACTGGACAGATCAAACGCACTTTGACAACCGAAGGTGTCCTGCACCATGCCGTCGGCCAGTCCATCCAACGAATCACACTTTTCAAGTATTGTCGCCGCAATGACTTCGCGTTCTGCTTTAGTTAACGCTGAAGCTAGACCAGTGTCCGGGTCAGATGGAATGCCTTGTTCTGTGGCAACCGTATTCCACTGTTGCGCGCCCCACAGCTGGGCGACCGCAGCCTTGGGTAGATTAAAACCCGGTGCAACAGCTACGATCCCGTCGTAATCATCAGGGTAGCGTGATGCAGCCACCATTGCATGTCGACCGCCATTGGAGCTGCCCCCAATGTAGGATCGGTCGGGACCTTTGCCATACGCACTGGTGATCAAGGCTTTTGCCATGGGCGTAAGTGT
>JAHQVR010000226.1 GCA_019634245.1 Gammaproteobacteria bacterium | reverse complement strand
CATTATCGGACACACGAATGAACACACGCTCTTTCGGTACGTCCTGGCCGGTAGAAATTCGCAAACAGGGAGAATCAATACCATCACTCAGAACATGTTCGGCGTTTATCATCAAATTGATTAACACCTGGGTGACCTGATCCCTATCCACTGAAATGGCAGGCAATCGGTCCTCGAGATTCAATTCCAGCGTCACTTTCTGCTTTCTCAGACCGTACGAGGCAATATCCAGTGCCTCTGACACAAGTTCATTGATGTCAGTTAATTCAATTTGAGCCGGTTTTTGGCGGGCCATAGCCAAAAAGGTTTTTACAATTTTGGCACACCGCTCAGCTGACTTACTGATCGTATCAATCCCTTTAATTGCTTCTTCGTCGCTGACTTCATCGCGCAGCATCATGGCATGCCCCATGACTACCGACAGTGGATTGTTCAGTTCATGGGCGACCCCAGCAAGTAGCTGCCCAAGCGCGTTCAGCTTTTCATTTTGAAAGGCGGCTTCTCGTCGACGAACAAGCTCCTCTTGTTGTTCGTACAGTTGTGTCATATCTTCCACCGACAATACAAAGGCCGGTTCCGACTCATAGTCAATACTCCTTGCCGAAAGTCTCGCCGGGAGTGTGTTTTGTTGTTGGTTATTAAATGTGTAGACGGCATCGTCAACCTGACCGGTTGATAAGAGGTCTGCCAGAAATTCAGAGTAATCAAAACTGTCCGCAAAAAAACTTTGGATATGCTCTTCGTCGCCAAACATCTGATGCCACGCAGGTGTGGTGTAGAGCAATCGCCCTGTGGCAATCCGCACCAAAGCGATCCTAGAGGCACAGGCGTCCAGAATATCTTTGAGCAAACTATCAGCCTGATCGATGATTTCATTAGCCAGCTGCTGATCAGTGGTGTCTGCTTCTGTGAGCGCAAAACCACCGTCCTCGGCGAGGTGGATACCCACTCGAATCCATCGTTCCCCGCGCCTATAGGGCTCAAGAATCAAAGGTGATTCAACACCTGATTGTAAGTGGCGATCGATTCGGTCCAGCGGTATAGAATTATACTTTCGGCTAGCTTCTTTAAAAAATACCGACCAAGGCAACCCCGGTTGCAAAAAATTTACAAGTTCAGAATTGTGCCGTCGAAATGATTCATTGCAAAAAACCAGCAACTCATCGGCATCAAATACCGCCACACCCTCAGAAACGGCATCCATACCTGTTCTAAGGTGGAGTTGTTCAGCGTTGGGGGATCTGTTATTCACGGTGTTTGTTGTATCATTCTCCGAGCCATTATGCCCGTTGTACCAGGCCTGCTAGCTGCCGTTTAGTTTCAGAATGGTTTCAACAGCCGGTGGTTTTGTTTCAATTGTTTCAGCGAGCATCCGTTGGCGTAGACCAATGACAATTGGGGGCATTCCTACATTATGAGTCTGTATGAAAAGTATGGTGGGTTTGGACAAATCAACAAAGTGGTCATGGCATTTTACGACTCTTTATTAGACTCGGACGAATTGGGACCTTACTTCGACGATGTCGAAATGCCCAAATTGATCGATCATCAAACCAAATTTATGGCAGATCTACTGGGTGGGCCAGCCTCTTTCTCAGATGATCACCTGCAAAAAGCCCACGTAAAACTCAATGTAACCCACGAACATTTTGATGAATTGAAGGTCATTCTGCACAAAACACTGTTGGATCATAAGGTAGAAATCGAAGATGCCAATTTAGTTCTGGAAGCCGTTGAAGCACGTCGATCATTCATTGTGAGAGACACCTAGCGCCAACCAGGATTTACCATGTCAATCGAAGCCATTAACGAGCAGTTACTGCGATCAGTGGGGATCGGAGTGGCTCTATTTTCCTCAGAAGACTATTCTCTCGAATTTTTTAATGACGTTTTTTCCAGTTGGTTCGAAGGCTGCGAGCTAAACGATTCTCTCAGCGCTCTGTTCCCAGAATTAGAAATGTCAAACCTGCAGGAAAGTATCCAGACAGAAAACCACTATGTTACAGAGTTAAAAATAAAGAAAAAAAGACGTACTCTGATTGTGGCTCAAACTTTCACCCGGGCGGATGTAGGGGGACAGAATCTTATTATTTTAGAATGCCAGAACATCACTCGCATTCGAGAGCTAGAATCCATGATTGAAAGCTACTCAAACATGGTGGAACGTAACACCCGAGAAATTCAACGAGAAAAAAATCAAGTAGAAAAGTTGCTTTTAAACATTCTGCCGCGAGCAGCCTACGAAGAATATCGGGACTTTGGTGCCGTTGCACCCCAGACCTACGCTTCTGTGACAGTACTGGCATTGGAATTCGAGAATTTTGCCGAGCACGTTGATCAAATGTCGCCAGCCGCTCTTGTAAGCGAACTGAACGAACTCTATAGTGCGTTCGATCGAATTGGTGAACAGCTCGATTGTGAGCGCATCCGAAGTACCGGGGATTCCTACCGATGCCTTGCGGGAATGTCGGATCCAACGGCCAATCACGCCTCCGCAGTATCTAGCGCCGCTACCAGGTTTGTGCGCTACCTTCAGCGCAGAAATTCCAATTCCGATGCGGTATGGCACTGCAAAATTGGCATTGGCACTGGCCCTGTGGTCGGTTCAGTGGTGGGAACTCAAAAATACGTTTATGACGTGTTCGGCTCAGCCGTAACCAAAGCGGTGGACGCGCGAGCACTGGCGGCCAGCATGGAAGTGCTGGTGTCGAAATCAGATTTGTCCGACTTGGGAGATCGGCTAACCACAACGGACGCAACCAGCATAGAAGCACAAACGGCGGGATTGATCGCTCTAATAGAGAACTAAATCCGCTGAAAGAATTTTCCATCTGCCAGTGCAAGATCCAGCTTCAGAAACAATTGAAACAATCCCATATCCTCACTGAAAGTACAGTGAAAACGACTCCTATTCGCTAAGCACCCGCAGTAATTCTGAAAAGCCCTAAGCTTTTTTCCATAGCCTTAGCCTAACTGTGGCTTAGCTGTACCTCATTCTTCCTGCAAAGAAATCTCTTTTCGATCGCGCCACTGTTTTTGATTGCAACAACTGAAACATAAAACTTGCTGCGCTGAAGTCGCAGAGAAACATTGAGTGCCGATACTACTCACCAAGCAACACAGACACACCAAACACTTATTTTGAATTGACTGGAGAGAGACATGGAATATCAGGTACCAACATTTATCGACAACTACTTTGAAGCCTCGAGCACTCATTCAACGTTCGAAGACTTATCCGATCAAATCTTGGATGTCGAGGAATTGGAAGATGAAGGCACGCCGTGGAGTTCGTTTTGCGATACCGCCGATGCGTGGGCTCGTCAGGCTCAAGCATCCAACGGATTCGGCGGATTCTAATAACTCATATGAATTCTTATGCGGATGCTCAATACCAAACGCCTCCGCTTGAATAAACCCTTAACCAACTTTTATAGAGGAAAAACCAATGAACGCAGTAGTAGAAAAAAACCCAGTTGTAGACAACGGTGTCAATGTCGAAGCCCTTCTGGGCGCTCGAGAGGCACTTTCACAAGCACCAGCAGCGGCAAAGTTTCAATGGCGTGCGACCTGCGCCTGGATTCGAGGCACTCACAGCCAGGCTAACGTTCAAAAGTACTTTGGCCTTGGTGAGGAACAGCAGCACAAGGTGGAGACCACATTCGACATCGATCACCCCGAAATATTTGCATCAGAAGATGTTGGCCCTACGCCACTTGAGTATGTATTGGTTGGTCTGGCTGGATGCGTAACCGCCGGTGTCGCGTCTATTGCACAAAATCGAGGTATTCAGCTTCATTCCGTTAAAGCTCATCTAACTGGAGATATGGATCTTCAAGGTGTTTTAGGTATCGACAGCGATGTGCGCAATGGTTTCGACAATGTGTCAGTGTCTTTCGAGATTGATGCCGACGCTACTCGCGAAGAGATTGAAGCGTTAGTTGCTCAATCTCAGAAACGATCTGCTGTTTACGACATTATTAGCAACCCCACTGATATTTCAGTGTCAGTGGCCTAGGAGTTGAGCGTGCCGTTCTCTAAGGTTTATAACGCCGAGCCGGTGACCGTTGTGGTCATCGGTGCAGGTCATTCCGGATTATCTGTCAGTCATTGTCTTTCACAAAGATCGATTGATCATGTGGTTTTGGAAAAATCCAAAATCGCTAATGCTTGGAGCACTGAACGATGGGATTCGCTGAAATTGTTGACTCCAAACTGGCAGAACGTACTTCCCGGCTACCGCTACGAAGGCAACGATGCCAATGGGTATATGAGCACGCACCAAGTAACCCAATTTATTACCGATTACGCTCAGCGAATCCAAGCGCCTGTGCATACCGACACCGAAGTTCTCTCGGTTACAGAAGCACCTGGTGGCTACCAGGTGCATACCAACAAAGGACATTGGTTTTGCCAAAGTGTCGTAATCGCCAATGGAGTCTGTAGAAAGCCCAACATACCCAGTGTGGCTGGCAAACTACCCAAGGAGGTACAAAGCTATTCTCCACTAAGCTACAAAAACCCGGATCAACTACCCGATGGCGATGTACTGGTCGTAGGGGGGTCTGCTACTGGCGTACAACTAGCAGAAGAAATTCAACATTCCGGCCGTAAAGTCACCCTATCCGTGGGTGAACATTTGAGAATGCCTCGACTTTACCGAGGTCAGGACATTCAATGGTGGATGGATTCTGCTGGGTTTCTTGATCACAAAATCGAAGATCAAGCGGACACTAGTCGCGCACGCCGACTTCCATCACCTCAACTGATTGGCTCTACAACGCAGCGCAGCATTGACCTAAATGTGCTGAGCGCGAGCGGTGTCAATATCGTCGGCAAGCTTCAACAGATTAGAGATCAGCAAGCCCTCTTTTCCGGCTCACTCCGAAACTGTTGCGCCATGGCCGACTTAAAGCTCAACAGACTGCTAGATGCATTCGACCAATGGGCAACTGATACGGGTATGGATATAAGCGTATCCGACAAAGAAAGATTTGCGCCGATAAACATAGAGAAACCAAATTTAAAAACAACATTAGGCGGTCATGGAATCAGAACGGTTATCTGGGCCACAGGCTACAGACCCGATTACTCATGGCTTCATCTACCGGTTGTCGACGCTAAAGGACACCTAAAACACAACAAAGGCGTGATTGAGTCCAACGGGCGCGCTATCCAAGGTTTATACGCCATGGGATTGCCGTTTATGAGACGGAGAAAATCAGGCTTTATTTATGGCGCAGCACCGGATGCCGAAGAGATTACCGAACATCTAGAGGGCTACCTGGCTTCAAACAGAGCGTTGGCCTTAGCCAGTTAATTGATACACAGACAGTTTACTTACACATTCGGAGATTATTATGAACAACTTAGCAACAGCCGCTGAATTTCAGCTCAAAGATCAGACTAACCACTCATCCAGCTTGTGCGAGGTGGTGAATTTTCGGCACTCAACGCTACTGCACAAAAATATTTTGTCGACGGTTGGCAATACTCCCATAGTAAAAATCAACACGCTCGCTAATCCTTCGGTCAATCTGTATGCAAAAATTGAGTCGTTTAACCCTTTGGGTTCTGTGAAAGACCGACTGGCTCTCGGCATTATCGAAGCCGCCGAACGAGATGGATCTTTAACTCCAGGCCAAACCGTTATTGAAGCAACCAGTGGTAACACCGGAATCGGGTTGGCTATGGTCTGTGCCCAAAAGGGCTACCCACTGGTCATTGTCATGGCTGAGAATTTCAGTGTTGAACGTCGTCGACTTATGCGGTATCTCGGTGCCAAGGTAGTTCTCACCCCAGCATCAAAAATGGGCAGAGGAATGGTTGCCAAAGCTAAAGAGCTCGCCAAGGAACACAATTGGTTTTTTTGTGATCAATTTGCTAACAACGCCAATGCCGACATTCATTCAGCAACTACAGCCAAGGAAATACTCTCAGCCTTTCCCAATAACTCACTAGACTATTTCGTCACTGGCCTTGGCACCGGTGGTACGTTGCTGGGAATTGGACGTGAATTGCAGAAACACACGCCCAATACACGCATTATTGCCACTGAACCTGATAACTCACCGGTATTAAAAAGTGGTATCGAACAAAAACACAACGCAGCCGGTGAACCTATCGGTAGCCATCCTGCCTTTCGGCCACACCCGGTACAAGGTTGGTCGCCCGACTTTATTTCAAAGATCTCAAGCGATGCGATTAAGTCGAACATCATTGATGAGATAGTACCTATATCGGGTGATAGTGCATTGCACTTTGCCCAAGCGTTAGCAAAAAAAGAAGGTATCTTCTGCGGTATCTCGAGTGGTGCTACTTTGGCAGCAGCTGTGAAGGTTGCTGAGAATGCACCAAAGGGTTCAAATATTTTATGTATGTTGCCTGATACTGGAGAACGTTACTTAAGTACACCACTTTTTGAAAACATTAGTATTGAAATGACCGAAGACGAAATCGCCGTATCTAAATCTACTCCTGGATATCGTTTCGACGCCCAGAAGGAAAAACCTGGCAGCAATGTACCAAGCAAAAAAGCGTCAGATCGAGCAGCTACCTTTCTTCAAAATACGATTCAATCTAAAGAAGATCCAGTAGTTATGTTTGGTTTGGAATGGTGTGAATTCTGTTGGTCAATTCGAAAGCTCTTTAATCGCGCAGGTATTGCGTTTCGCTCAATTGACCTTGATTCCACAGAGTACCAAGAAGGCGAATTCGGAGCAGATATACGATGCGCGCTACAGCAGCAAACCGGTAAAACAACCATTCCGCAATTATTCGTGGGAGGAGATCATATAGGAGGATGCACAGAAACATTTGAGGGTTATAAAACCGGTAAGTTACAAAAACTTCTCACTCAGAAGAACATCGCGTTCCGTTCTGATGTCGATATCGATCTTGCTTCGCTGCTGCCCAACTGGATTCACTCTCGCTAGGCCGGGATCATCGGACGAGGATGTATCAATGTATAACGAGAACAGCCAATGTGCCCTAACGTATGCGTTTGCTCAGGCTTACCGCTACAAGAATGTGCGGTCCAGTCAGCCACCGCTTCCAACCATCACTGAGACGGAGTTAGCCGAACTTTTCGATGTTGAGCTGACCAAGACCGGCAGATCGCCTGAACAAGTGATCGATCTGCTAACGAAAGCGGCAGAACCCGGTTTGGTGGGTAATACCGGTCCTAATTTTTTCGGTTGGGTTATGGGAGCTTCCTCTGAAGTTGGGGTTGCTGCAGATTTATTAACCTCCGTTTGGGGGCAGAACGCTGGTATCTATAAAACCGCTCCAAGCGCAGCAGTAGCAGAAGATATTGCCGCAAAATGGCTGTTAAACCTTTTAGACTTGCCAAGAGAATCATCGGTGGGGTTTACCACCGGCGCCACGATGGCCAGCTTCATCGGGCTAGCAGCGGCGCGCTATGACGTCCTAAGGCGAGTCGGATGGAACATCGAAGTGGATGGATTACAGGGTGCGCCTCAGATACAAATAATTCTTAGTGAAGAAGCCCATGCCAGCGTGCACGCAGTACTTAAGTATTTAGGTTTCGGTAACCGCCACTTCACTCGTATCCCTACGGATAAACAGGGTCGGATGATCATTTCGGAGGTGGAAGAAGCGGCTTGTAACGCCAACGGGCCAGCCATTGTTATCGCACAGGCAGGACATATCAATTCCGGTGCCTTTGACCACTTTGAGGAGCTCGCCAGGATTTCGCAAGCGATCAATGCATGGCTTCACATTGATGGTGCATTCGGGCTTTGGGCAAGAAGTTCCAGCACACATCGATCACTGACCAAAGGGATCGATCTTGCTGATTCCTGGGCCATCGATGGCCATAAGTGGTTGCAGGTTCCATACGATAGTGGCTATGCCATCGTGCGGGACAGCCAAGCACACCGACAGGCAATGAGCATCGATGCCAGTTATTTAAATCGCGATCCTGATGACGGCCGAAATCCATCAGAGTACGGACCTGAATTGTCTCGCCGTGCCAGAGGGTTCACCACTTGGGCAGCACTTCAATCGTTAGGTTCAAAAGGCTTGGAACAAATGATTGATCGACATTGCCAGTGCGCGCAGCGCCTGTATTCTCAACTGAAAACTGAACCAGGCATTCGAATACTGAACGATGTTTGCCTGAACCAATTGGCAATCACCTTTACCGATCCCCGAGTGTGCAAGGAATCCACACAAAACTGCAGAACCACAGATGCTGTTATTGAAGCACTACAATCTGAAAACAAGTCTTTTGTCAGCGGTGCAGACTGGCGGGGCTACAGGATTATGAGGGTGTCCATCATATCCGAAGGCACCAGTGACACTGACATAGATCAGCTAACCAACTCCATTGTAGCGGCATGGCGCAAACTTAGCAGTACGCTAGAAGTACAGCACCACCCAACAGACAACACACTACGAATTCCGTCGCTTAATCGTCACTACGACACCGCGACTGGGGAACGGTGCGCTGCCCGGCTCTGATGCCCAGCATCCTTCATCCAGGATACTTTCATTCGGAATTCCTTGATACAACAAAGCTTCTTTGACCCGACTCGCCCGGCCATTGGCCAGATACGAATTGCCATTTTCTATATTAGAGTACCCGATCGAACAACCCACGACAGACACGACATCGGTTTCAGGGTCAAACTTCTTGGCCATCTCACTGAGTGTGGATTTGTTGCGCTTACCAAGCACCAACGAGTCGTTGTCGAACATCAATATCTCTTCGGTCACATTGCTGGAGTTTTCGAAGGCCGCAGCGAAATTCGTACCGCCGATATCCACTATGTTCCGATTACCGGGCAGCGTAAAAGAACCCAAAGGCTCTTTAGGTTCTACCTTGGGTTTGGCCATAATAGGTGTGATTTGATTCGTGGCAGGAACGTCTGCCTGTGCAATCTGCGTTTCATCCAGAATATTGGATTGAGGCGCGGGTGCAACGCTCTGCTGCGCAACCACCGGTTCAGGCAAAGGCTGAGCGATAGTTTGCACGGACTGAGAAGGTGGCTGAGGACGAACACCCCCATTGCGGCTCTGAGCGACAAGAGCGTCCGCCGATCGGTCCGTTTGCGCGGGAGATTGTTCTGTAAACAGTGAGTCGTCCACCACCACGTTGCTGATGTCGGCACCTCTTACCATCATCACCTGTCGTGGACTAACGGCACCCGAAGGTAGTGCATAATATTCTCGGCGCAACGCAATATCACCCACCGAGACGGTGTAGGTGGCGGTATCGCCTGACAGAGAACTCAGATTCTCGGCAATTTCGTAGCGGACATGGTTTCCACCCCGGTGGCCATTCACCAGTTGAATTCCATACCCGTATTGCACGGCCTGCCGCTGCAACTGTTGACTGAACCCATCGGCAGCTTCTTCCATGCGGCTAAATTGCAGCGTGGTCCGCGTCGGCTCCAACTCTGCGATCTGGGCCATCGTGCGAACAAAGTCTTTGGCGATTAACGCATCAGCCTGGACAATTGGTTCATTTTTGGTACCGATCAACGAACAACCCGTGATCAGCCCTGAGACGATCACCGTTACTATTCCATAGCGCAACATGTCGAAATTCCTTAGGTTTTCTCTATAAGTAACAAAACACGGACGTTTCGCACCACAGACCCAAATTCTAGGGTTTTCCCTATGGTCGAGCAATGGCCCGCACGCTATTATGACGACTGGTCAAGAGGAGTCTTTGTGTCCAACACCATTCCACCCGCAAACCTGCCAATCGATGCGTCCCAGACGGCCATCCAGGGGCTGTCTGAATCTCAGACTCACCGCGCTGACGGGTTGGGGAATCATTCACCGTACCCGTGGTTTTCGTCGGATACCGTGACAAATCGCACACCGATTCAGGCACTCTCCAGCCACGATCAGGCCCGGGATGTTCAAACCATTGCTAATAATGTTCTAAAACACATCGGGTCTTGACTCCTACCACCCGTCATTGCTTCACTGTTTTATACGCACCGCCATCGGCTTTTAAACGCGTCAACAGACAAATTCTCTGTCATTGAACACTAACGGGTCCGTATGACAACACCGTTTAACCTGCATTCAGAGCCAGACTGGCATTCTGCGGCCACTCAGTTAGTCCACGGCCTGGTTGAGCTACCGCAGGCTGAAGCGCGCATTCAGCTTTTGGAAACCGTCTGCGAGCAATTGGGTAATCAGCTCTACCCCGCTTTTCTACAGATTTTGCAGGCTATCAATGAATTTGCAGATCTCGAATCCAAGCAAATCATTGCATCCACTCTGGTCAGTTGCCTGCGCTCGGGTCGATTGCCATCTGGAAAACTGTCGGCTTGGGGCTCATCCACCCTCACCGGCGACAGCTCCTTTGGCCAAACCCGAATTCTGGGGCCCATTGAGTATGTTTGTGCCTGGTACTCACAGGGCAACGCAAGCTCACCTCTGACGTTGCAGCAGTTCACTAGCATCTTGACCCATTTGATGGAATTGGTAGCGACCGACGACCAAGCCAAACAGCTGTACGCTCGAAAGCTTATCAGTGATGCGGATGATCCGATGTCCGGAACCCTATCCAATCAAACCCGCACTGCGCTTCGAGACTTTACCGACCTGTGGGTGCACAGCGACAGCAACAATGATGCTATTGATGCGTTCCTCACCGCACTACAGTCCGACGGTTTACTACAGCAGCTATCGCAAGACACTAACAATCCATTTCTATAGTGCGCTACTTCAGTAATATACTTTCCAAGTAGGGCTGTACCGACCGGGTGCGGGTGTCGATTTCACTGATTAACACATTGACCAAAAAAGGCAGTAGCACTATCAGCATGAGTACCGCAGCGAGCGCTTTCATCGACATGGACAAAAAGAACACGTTGAATTGTTGAGCGTACCGATTAATCAAACCCATTGACATATCGATGACGAACACGACCACCATGATCGGGCCCGCTATTCTCAACGTCAGATGCATGAATCGAGAAAATTCCGATTCAAACAAGTTTAACGACAACATTCTTAAACTCGTGACCGGCTCTACCAGCGGCCAGATCGCAAAACTCTCGATCAATGCTCCTGCTAACAACAACAGACCACCTGCTGCTAAAAACAGATAGTTCGCCCAGCGACTTAAAAAGGAACCAAAAAGCGTCACCTCGTTTCCGACGATGGGATCGAAATACAGCGCAAACGATGCCCCGATTTGCATATCTATAACCACACCAGCTGCTTCAAAGGCCCACAAAAACAAACCAAGAAACAAACCGATAACAACCCCAATAAAGGCCTCTTTAGCAAACAGATTTAACCAGGTAGCGGTATCAAAACTTTCAAAATCAGCACTGGGTTGGATTAATATGCTGATCAACGCCAGAGAGACGAACATCGCGTTCCGCACCAAGGCGGGTATTCCTTCGCGTGTGAATAGCGGTAGTACCACAAAGGCCGCCGATACACGAAGCGCTGACAGAGAGATAACCAACACATTCTCTCCAAGCCAGGCAAATAAGTCGGCGTTCATGAATTGAGTTAACTATCCGCCGACCATTACCGGAAATTCAGTAAAGAGGCGATCGGCAAAGCGAAACAGTGTTCTGCCCATCAAACCGGACATAATGAACAAGGTTAGTGCTATGGCAAAAAACTTGGCTGCATACTGAAAAGTTTGCTCCTGCAGTTGTGTGGCCGCCTGAAAAAACGCAATTAGAATTCCTACGATCGCAGCGACCACCACTGGCGGACCGGCGAGCAGAAGAATCATCCATAGAGCTTCTTGAGTGATCTGTAGTACATCACTGCCTAACATGTCAGATGCTCTCTAATCATAGATAAGACAACACCAAGCCATGAGCGAGTTTCGCCCAGCCTTCGATCAGCACGAAAAGTAAGAGCTTAAAAGGCAGCGATACGACCGTCGGTGAGAGCATCATCATACCCATGGCCATGAGTATGTTGGCGATCACCAGATCGATAACAATAAATGGTAGAAAGATCAAAAAGCCTATTTGAAATGCAGTGGTTAGCTCACTGACTGTAAAGGCTGGAACAATCACTATGAAATCCCGATCAGACAACTCCTCGACTTGATCTTCGGAAACCATCCGTTTGACGGTATTTAAAAAGAACTCGCGCTCCCGTTGTTTCGAATGTTTAATTAAAAACTCTCTCAACGGTTCTTTTGAAGCATCCGCCGCTAACATCATCGTTTCAGTACTTTCAGTAATGTTCTCCTGACCTTCCAGGTTCTCAGCCATTTGCTGACCGACGGGATACATCACGTATACAGTGAGTATGATGGCCAATCCGTTTAGCACCAGATTTGGTGGGATTTGCTGTACCCCCAAAGCGTTGCGCAACAGGCTTAAGACCACCACAATTTTGGTAAACGACGTCACCATCACAGCGACAAACGGTGCAAGAGCCAGAAAAATTACGGTAAGAAGGGCCGATGATGGGGAAAACTCGGTTAGGTCCATAATTAATCTACAGCGTTAACCAAGCTCGGCATTATCGATGAGCACTGCCATCCCACTACCGACGTTGCACAGAGTTCCGGCTAGAAGCGTTTGGCTTTTTGGGTGACGGAATTGCACAGAAAGGCCGACCAATGTAGACGTTGATGTCAAAGACAATGATTGGTCTAAAGACCACTGGTCTTTGTGAACCACCAAGGATTCCAGCAACACAACGCTATAGGGATCACTATCGGATTCAGCCTGGCGCAGCTCACTATAAAATTCCATTGGCTGCAACTGAGCTTGATTGGCATTCAGCATAGCCGTTGCAACCACTGTGTTTAGTGACTCAACCGCTGCCAACTCCACCATCCAGTTAGGCTGAAAGGATTTTGGCAACAACACCAATGCGCCTGGCCCCACCCTGGATTGGTCTTCAATATTTAAGGCCAAACGATCCAAAACCAATTGGCAGGTTCGGTGATGAAGACTCAACTCAATAAACTCTTGAAACTCAGCCGGAAACTCAGGTAAACGCTCAACCCCACCCTCAGTAAGTGTTAGCTCTAATTTTCTTTTTGGCCCTGCCTTACTCTGCAAAGTAGCATCAGGTGAGTTAGGTGATAAGTCGTTCTCCAGTGGCTGCCAATCAAACTCTTGGCCAAACCATTGCGACAAACACGTCAATAGCGGTGCTTGTTCTTCCAGTAATATCGCATCCCGCCAAGGTGTTGTTAGGTTCGATGGCGCGTCGTCAGTTGTACACCAATCAGCTTCGATACCCAGGATAATATGCTCAGCTGAAAAATAGCGCTGTGGCGACGCCAGTGTCACCTCTCCCGTCACGGTATTATCAGGCTGTTTCACACACCACCACCATGCGCACAAGATGCGCAGCGTTCTTTGCTTCTAGCTTCGTCATAACCCGTGAACGATACAATTCCACCGTTTTCACACTGATATTCAATGACTCCGCAATTTCCTTGTTAGTTTCATCGCGTAACATACCCTCAACAACCTGTTCTTCCCGAGCGGTCAGCAGGGCCAGGCGTTCTTTAATTTTTAAATATTCAGAGCGCGAACTGGTTAAATTCCTACGTCGCTGAACGCTGGACGAATGCGCCAGCTCCAACGCAGCAGTGAGTGCGTGTTCATCTAGGGGTTTCTCTAAAAAAGTGAGGGCACCTTTCGACATGGCTGTGACCGCCAGGGGTACATCTCCATGCGCAGTCATGTAGATAACTGGAACACCTATGCCACGCTCGATCATCAGATCATGCACTTCTAGCCCACTCATAATTGGCATACGAATATCTAACAACAAAGCCGACGCAGCCGCTGGATCAGATGCCGCCATATTCGTCATAGCGTGTTCTGGATTGTCAAACTCATGAACTTGATACCCCATTCCTTCCAACATCCATTGTGTGGATTGTCTGAAGTCATCACTGTCATCAAGAATAAACACCTGTTTTTTCGTCATGCTTGCAAACTCCCTTCAACTGGTAGTTCAATACAACAGGTACAGCCTTCATCATCATTCGGTGACAGCCATAATCGACCTTGATGCAATTCGACAAACGAGCGGCAAATATTAAGACCGACTCCCATTCCGGTTGTTTTTGTAGTAACGAACGGGATAAATAAATTATCTTCCCCTTCGGCCAATCCATGGCCCGAATCGACAATCGACAACAAATATTTACTGCCTTTGTCCTCAAAATTGATCGTGACCAAGCGTCGCTCCACGCTCTGCCCCTGCATAGCATCCACAGCATTGCGTATGATATTTATCAAAACCTGCTGCAACATCGTGGCATCGCCCTGAATAAACTTTTCAGAATCCGGCAGATTCAACGCCAACTGACATCGATTGGCGAGTAACAACCAATCCAGCAGTTTGACGGATTCGCGAACCTGTTGAATGAGATCTATCCTGAGCTGTTTCGGTCTTCGAGACTGCGTAAACTCACGTATTCGACTGATTACATTCTGGGTAAAAGTGGTTTGATCCAGTGCGCGCGACAGTGCCGCATCAATCTCAGTTAAATTTACATCGGGTTTAGTTATGCGGCCCTGAATTCCACGCAACAAGTTTTTAATCGTTGCAATCGGTGTATTTAGTTCATGTGCCAGCGTAGTCGCCATTTCACTGACTGAAATCGTGCGCGATGTCGAAAACAAATTGTCTCGCGCTTCCATATATTCAAACAAACCGGGCTCAGCGTTATCGCGCACCACACTCACCGCAGCCAAGTGTCCATCGTCAATGTGGACGCAATAGCGCAAATCACCCTCACCACCATTAAACGATTCGTTAAAATCTTCAGACTGTAAGGCCTGCTCAATGAGCTTTAACAAGGCCTTCATTTCCGACGTACAGCGTTGCACGGACTCGCCGACACGTAATTGTGGCAACAGCTCTTTCGCTTTTTGACTGACGAACTCAATGTGGCCGTTATGCCGATCAATTAAAAAAACAGCGGCATGGGCGGTATCCAGCGACTGTAGGTACGGCTTCGGCCAATCAACGCCTTGAGCTTGTTGGGAGGGGCGTAGGGGTTCGTGAACTTGGTTCACGCAGACTCTCCTGCCGTACGCACCGCCACCTGCTTAACTCGATGGCCATAAAACTCCAACCCATTGACTAAGTTTTCTGAGTATTCATTCAGTGTCGAGTGGTGCTGATCTGATGTGATGAGCAATTGATACCCGGAGTTCCGCGACCCTTTAAGCGTTATGTTATCGATACCCATAGGACCATTGTCTACTGATATCGACACGGCTTCCTCTGCAGACAAATTACTCATCTGAAGCTGTCGCAGTAGCGCATCGAGTTCAAAAAATTCTACAGCTCTATTGAAACTCAGGTTCGAGCTGGACATCCCGGCGTGCTTATCACCCGAGATCGGAAGTGACTGTGTGTGCGTCGATCCAAAAGATTCAGCACCCGCTTTTTCTTCATCAGCTCGTCGCGCTTGTCGATCCACTCTCAATGCGCTCTGATTGTGTGACGATTGAATGTCAGATTGTTTTGTGGACAGCCATGATGGTTGCCTATGACGCTCCAGATGCAGCTGTTGCCGCATACTGGCGGCATCAACCCGATCGCCTTGCGACATATGTTGTCGAGCATGTGCCTGCTGCAAAGCATCTTCAAACGCCACTTTATGAACCGATTGTTTAATTTTAGTTTTTAGCGTGTCAATAGCCGGTGGTGGTATATCCGGTGGTGGGACTTTTCTATCCATGCTGAGCCTCAATATATCGAGACGCACTCAATTCATCGAGCTCCTCATTACCGCGGAGGGTGTCTAATTGTTCGAGTTCTGCTTCGTACTGGTCACCGAGCTTTTCTAAACCCGACAACTTAGATTTGTGCTTCAACCACTGTGATCGTTTATCGTTGACCACGACTAATGCTTCGGAAACATCGGAGTTGGCGGTGTCTAAATAAAACAACTCTT
>JAHQVR010000225.1 GCA_019634245.1 Gammaproteobacteria bacterium | reverse complement strand
TGTTGCCTGTTTGACATTACAGCCACTGGATTAAAATCCTTGTGTGCGAGCACTTTGGCAGCACGTTCGCAAACAGGAAAAACCGGGTCCTGAACATTTTCAGATGAGTAAACATCATGATCACGGAAAACCTCTGTCAGGTCTTCCATCCTGGTGACTACCAGATACCCTAATTTTTTGGAATAAAAAATGGGATGATCTTCCCTGATTTTCGCCAGTTCAGGGTAGGGGTTAGTCAAATATCCGGTTGTGAATGTTGTGAACTCGTGATCTATAGGGCAGCCACTGGGGTGTGTCTGGGCGGGTACGCTTAGTTTGTGGTATGCCCCTTCATCGCTGGTGCTCATCTATTTGTCGCTCTCGTACAATCCCGAATAAACTCAATAATATACCCAAGTGCTTGTGTATGGTTATCCAGAGTCGCGCATCTTTATCGTTTTATTGCAACTGACTAGTCCGCACCGCACAGCGCTCGTCAACGCTATTTTCTTTTGTCTCCAATAAACTGAGTGATCAGTAGCAGTATAGAGGAGATCAATATCATAATCGTGGATATCGCGGCAATTGTTGGATCGATGTAGTCACGCAATGCGCCAAACATGTGCTTTGTTAAGGTAGCGTTTTTTCCACCGGATACAAATATAGACACAATCACTTCATCAAACGAGGTTAAAAATGACAGCAGCGCTGCGGTGGCAACTGAGAATTTAATTTGTGGTAGCGTTATGACAAAAAATGCCTTTGTACGACTTGCACCAAGGCTACGTGCCACACGCTCCTGATCGAGATCATAATTGCGCAGAGCAGCGGTGATAACAATAATGATCAGCGGTATGGCTATTACTGTGTGGGCGAGCACCAATCCGCTAATGGTGTTATTGAGTCCAAATTTTCCGAATGCGTAAAATGTCCCAATAGCAATCAGAATTACCGGAACGATCATAGGCGTGATTAAAAAGGAAAAAATAGCTCGGGCAAATCGATGTCCAGATACATACAGTGCATAAGCTGCCATCGTACCAATGGGTGTAGCTATAAGCATCGTTAATACACCGACCTTCAACGAAGTTATCGTTGCTCGCATCCACTTGGCAGATTCAAAATAGGCTTGGTACCAACGAACCGACCAGGTTTCGGGTGGAAATTCAAGATATTGGGAACTGGAAAATGACATCGGAATTACAATAAAGCTTGGTATAACCAGCAACAGCATAACGATTGCGGCCAGAACATAGAGCCACAGACGCTTGCCGTGCGTGATTTGTGTATCCGATGCTGATCGTCTTAGCCAATGCATCTTATTTATTTCCAAACAGTGCTGTGTCGAGTTTGAATAGCTTGGTAGCAATGAACAACACGATTAGCGTGGCAATTAGCAATACCACGCCCAGCGCACTGGCAGCACCCCAGTCAAACTGGTTTTCAAGGATTGCGGTAATTTGCGTTGCCACCATGATCACGCGTCCGCCACCCAGTACGGCCGGTGTCACATAAAACCCGAGACATAGAATAAAAACGATCAGTGAACCGGCAACCAGGCCTGAGCGCGACAATGGAAAATACACTTTCCAGAAGGCCTGGGTTGGTGTGGCGCCAAGGTTAGATGCAGCTTGCATCATATCGCGATCTATCTTGCGCATAGAGCTGTACAGCGGTAAAACCAGAAAAGGCAACATGATATGAGCCATGCCGATCAGGGTGCCAGTCATGTTATGAACCAGTTTTATCGGTGTGTCCCACAATCCTGCTGACAGTGCAAATTCATTTACGATGCCCTTTTTTTGCAACAATGCCAGCCACGCGTACGTACGCACCAATAGGGATGTCCAAAATGGCAACAAGACAGTTAGCAGGAATATACCGGCAAGTTTCGTCGGTAAATTGGCCAAAAAGTAAGCCAGTGGGTAGCCCATTGCAATACAGATCAATGTAGTAAGTATGCTGACCTGGAATGTTGTGGTAAATGCACGGGCATAGGATTTGTACTTGATCATTTTCTGATAATGTTCCAAAGAAAACTGTCCATCACCACCGACAAACGATAAATAGAACAACCAGCCAACCGGAATCACTATCACGGCAACTATGGCCACAACTGCAGGCGTTGCCAGACTCAGCAGCATGCGTTTTTCATTCCTGGTTTGTCTGATCAGCGCTTTTTCATTGATTCCCAGGCTGCGTTTGGTTGAAGCCGTTACGCTCATTGCGTTGCATCCTTTGGTACAACAATAACATTGTGACGTGCCAGACCAACCGACAACGGCTGACCAACCTGCAAACTACTGCTAGTCGCAGCGGCATCCGTGCCAAACCGGAACGATAGAGAATCGTAATCATTGATCATCATGACAACAAAAGCGGTGTCTCCCTGATAGACAAATTCTTTGACAACGCCATTAAACACGATAGTATTTTCTTGGTCCACATTGGTATCGTTGATCACGAATAGACGCTCTGGACGAATAACAAGCAATTCATCTGCGATTTCATCTGCCGGCTTTTTGATTCTGATAAGTTGATCTTCGTAAACCAGGTCGCCCGACTGATTACGCGTTAGTGGCAACATGGTTGATTCACCAATAAAATCGGCAACGAAAGTGTTCGCCGGTTGATTGTAAATAGTATGCGGCGTATCAATTTGATTAAGCTGACCATGATTGATAACAACAATTCTGTCTGACATGGTTAGCGCTTCTCGTTGATCGTGCGTAACGTATACGGTGGTAACGCCAAGTTGCTCGTGCAAATTTTTTAGTTCAATTTGCATCTGTTCTCTTAGTTTTTTGTCCAGTGCTGACAAAGGCTCGTCCATGAGTAAAATACGTGGTTGAAACACGAATGCTCTGGCCAACGCAACACGTTGACGTTGCCCACCAGAGAGTTGCTCAATTCCTCGTTCCCCCAAGCCGTCTAACTGTACAGTTGAGAGCGCCTGTTCGACTCTATCTGCGCACTCCTGGCCTTTGACACCGCGCAGTTTTAATGGAAACGCAATATTCTCTGCCACGGACATGTGCGGAAAAAGCGCATAACTTTGGAACACCATACCAACGTCGCGTTTGTGTGGCGGCTTGAGAATAACTTCTTCATCGCCGAATTTTATGCTGCCAGAATCTGGCCTGTTAAAGCCGGCAATCGCCATAAGCAGGGTTGTCTTGCCTGAACCGGACGGTCCAAGCAAGGTTAAAAATTCGCCGCTATGGATGTCCAGGTTTACCGAGTCAAGTGCAAACACAGCCCCATATTTCTTGGTCAGTGACTTTATATGAATAGGGAGTGCAGATTGGGCATGCGGTAAATCCACACTGGTTACACTAGACAAAGTTGAAGTCCTCAAGATAACCGAGTGGCGAATGCCACTCGGCTGGTACACGTATAGCTAATTACTACTCACTCAACAGTTCCATGTAGAGCTCCAACGCTTCGGTTCGGTGTTCTGCATACCACGCAAGACTTACCGGTAACATCTTTGGAACGTTGTTTGGATGAGATGGAAGCGCTTCTATCAGCTCTTTTGGTGCAGTGGTCACCTCATAGGCCTTTTGATTGGTAGGGCCATAGGTGATATGAAACGGAAGATTAGCCTGATACTCAGCCTTGGATACTTCGGCCAGGAATTTCATCGCTGTGTCTTTGTTCGGTGCACCTTTGGGAATGGCAAAGCAATCGTAATCGAGTAGTGCTTGATCAAACGTATACCCAACTTTTGCTCCGTCCTTTTTGGCATTGTCAAAACGTCCATTCCAACCGGTAGTCATGTCCACTTCACCATCCTTCATCAGTTGCGCTTGCATAGCCCCTGACTCCCAAAAAACACTGATGTGTGGCTTAAGCTCTCGAATCTTGTTAATGGCGCGTTCAATACCTTCTGTGGTCGACAATACTTCATACACTTCTTCTGGCGGTACCCCATCGGCCATAAGTGCAGGTTCCAGTGCGCCGTCAACATTGTTTGCTCGATACGCTCTGGTTCCGGGGAATTTTTCAACATCCCAAAAATCGGCCCATGACTGTGGTGCGCCTTCACTGCCTGGTTCGCCATATTTTTCCGTATTCCAGGACATAACAGTGGCGAATACATCTGAGCCAACGCAGTGGTCTGTGTAGGTGTTTGGATAGAAATCTGATACGTCGACAACGTCGTAATCAATTTCCTCCAGACAACCTTTGGCCGCAGCCGATGCCGAACCGCCTGAACCTGTTACCACTAAATCCCAGGTCACCGAACTGGATTCTACTTGCAAGCAAGCTTTGGACATGCTCGCACCTGACTCTCTGATGATCTCGATGCCAGAATTTTTGGACGCATCGTTAAACAACGCAGCGTCTTGTGCTTCCCCATAAGTACCACCCCACGATACAACAGTAATAGGGTCAGCTGCCATTGCGTTGCTTACCAGCATTGTCATGCCCAGCGTTATCGACGCAGACACCATTGCCTGTCGTTTTAGTGTTTTCATCAAATGCATCATTACATCTCCTTTTGTTAAAGTGTTAGTTATGGCTATCGCCTGGAGTTTTGAGCCGAATTGACGTGCCGTCAGCATTTTCCATTTTCTGATCAGAGCGCTGTGTTAATTAACTTGCCACAGATGAGTCACGCCTGCAATAGGTAATCTCTGGTGCAAATTGACGCTATTTTGTCTGAGCGCCTGTGGCACCGGGCTTGACGGTATCGTGGAACAGCGCTTAGCCAAATTCAATACTAGGTTTGTGTTGGTTGCCCGATAACACTTCGATATACTGCTGTGCATCAATCTTTATGCAACAAACAATAAAAATGTCCTACAAAACTATACTTTTACATCTTGATAACGAAGCTTGCGCTCCGGCATTAGTTAAATTTGCTAGCCAAGTTGCTGCACAATATAGTGCTCACCTTGTGGGACTTTTTGTTATCCATCCAATTCAGGTTTATGTTGGCAGGGCAGGTGGGGTTGGCATTTCTTCCGATCTTTCTTCTTTACTGGCCAAAGAACAGTTTGACCTGATGAAAAAGCTGGAAGATATATTTAACACGGAAACTCAAGACCAGGACCATCCAGCCGAATGGCGGTTTATTGATGAACGTGCCTGCCCGGTTGCCGAAACATTGTTACAAGAAACCACAGCAGCAGATTTACTGATTATTGGTCATCAGAGTGGTAATAGCTTTTCAGGGGAAATTGCGCACAGCGCATTGCTAGCATCACCTGTACCTGTGCTTGTGGTACCTGAGCAGTATGAAGCAACGGCCTTTGCGAAAAATGTGCTTGTAGCCTGGGACGGTAAAACGGAAGCAGCCAGAGCCGTTTGTGGGGCTAAATCCGTACTGCAAAATGCTGACAACGTATGGCTGCATCACGTAAGAACTTCACTCGATAAAGACGTGGTAATGAGCAGCAACATGAAATGTGTTGCCGAGAACATGTCAAGACACGACATTAAAGTTGAGATTTCTGAGTCTACCGCTGAAAAAAAAGAAATTGGAAATACTTTGTCTGGCGTGATCAGGGACCATGGAGTCGATTGCGTAGTAATGGGGGCTTACGGGCATTCAAGAATTCGTAATTTGTTACTTGGCACCACAACAGACTACGCGTTAAATCAGTTGAATGTTCCATTGCTGATGTGGC
>JAHQVR010000224.1 GCA_019634245.1 Gammaproteobacteria bacterium | reverse complement strand
GTGCGGTAGTGCGGTAGTGCGGTAGTGCGGTAGTGCGGTAGTGCGGATGAGTAGATTCGCTGGCCTTGGCGTGCAACGTTGAGTCAGAATCTAGTGGGCAGCCCCAAGGTTCCTTAGAACCCGGGGCTGTTCTAGCAGTAATTAAGTCACAATAAAAACTGAACCGCTGATGATTTGGTTTAATTTTGCAGGTAACTATCCAGCGAATCGTCCAAAGCGTCTTTCCAAGGGGTGTGGTGATTCGGTGCCATAGTGCCTGTGATGACCGACTTGTAGCCGTTGTCACGAAACGTCATGATGTTCTGTTTTTTGTGTTTTTTCCATTGGAAGAAGGCTTCATTAGCGCCATCGACATCAAAGCTTGGGTAATCGGTTTCAGCAATAAGCTCTTTGACGTAGTCGCCTTGATATCGAATCGCACCATAGTCATCTTCAATGGCATCTTCACTGGCCACTCGTGCTTCTACATCTGCGAGCATCTCCTTCTGGGAAGGCGTTGAGATTTTTCCCAACATGACATCCCTGGCAAACCAGGCTTGAGCGTCAAACATGTTGAATGTGTACCATTGATCTTGCATACCCAGGTAGAACAGTTTGGGGTTGTTCACCCAGGCGACACCTTTATAGAGGTCTGCTGCCGCGAGTCGATTGGCCGTGCGAAGTTTTAGATTCTCCGCCATAAATGGAAAGTGGTGCAAATAGCCTGTACACAGGATGATAGCGTCTACTTCGGCGGTAGTTCCGTCTTTGAAAGTCGCTGTGTTTTTATCCACCTTTGTTAGCAACGGAACTTCTTTCCAATTGTCTGGCCAATCGTATCCCATCGCTGCCGTTCTATGACTCACAGTGATGGATTTGGCTCCATACTTCCAACACTGCGAGCCGATATCTTCCGCTGAATAGCTAGTACCAATAATGAGTATATCTTTGCCTTTAAACTCGACAGCATCGCGAAAATCGTGTGCATGAAGTACTCGACCGTTGAAGTTTTCCAAACCTTCAAAAGTGGGTACATTCGGGGTGGAGAAATGACCTGTGGCAACCACCACATGATCAAAGGGTTCTGTTTTTTGGACATCGTTAACAAGGTCGTGGTAGGAAACGTTAAAGTGTTCCTGCGACTCATCATATTCAACCCACCGAACCGGTGTGCGAAATCGAATCCAGCTGCGCACATCGGCCTTTTTCACTCTGCCTTGTATGTAGTCAAAGAGAACCGCCCGTGGCGGGTACGACGCTATTTGCTTACCGAAATGTTCTTCAAACGAGTAGTCAGCAAATTCCAATCCTTCCTTTGGGCCGTTAGACCAAAGATATCGGTACATACTGCCATGTACGGGTTCGCCGTATTCATCTAAACCCGTGCGCCAGGTGTAGTTCCAAAGCCCACCCCAGTCGTCTTGTTTTTCAAAACAGATGATCTCCGGGATATCAGCGCCAGCAGCTTTGGCAGATTGAAAAGCTCTTAGTTGTGCGAGCCCGGAGGGTCCTGCACCAATGACAGCGATTCTCTTAGACATATAGCAATGGTCCCCATTAAGGATGATTCGGTAAGTTTCTGCCGCTCCAGAACGCGCAGCGCGTAGTTTCAATTTTGCCGTGTTGCACCTGATTAATCCAGCTTATCTGAGGGTATATTGGTACACAATTGGCTGATGGAACTATGACTTCTGGAACAGTTTCCTGGGCGTGTTGCACAAACATTCTACGCCGGTGTCGGTAATCAGAATGGGCTCGGTAATCTCCAATCCACCATCATCGAGCCACAACGCTGGCATGAAATGAAAAGTCATTCCGGGTTTGAGTACAGACCTATCCCCACGACGAAAGCTCATCGTGCGTTCACCCCAATCGGGCGGGTATGACAAACCAATGGCGTAGCCACATCGACTGTCCTTTTCGAACCCTAATTGGTTTAACTTGCTGTTAAAGGCAAGAGCAATGTCTTCACAATAGTTACCCGGCTTGGCTTGTGCCAGTCCAGCGTCAATGGCTTGTAAAACAGCGTCCTCTGCTGCCTGGAAGTGTGACGGAACCTTGCCCAAAAAAAGTGTTCTTGACTGAGGGCACTGATAGCGTTTATGTGCTCCAGCGATTTCGAAAAAGGTGGCTTCGCCAGATTTCATTGGCGAGTCATCCCAGGTTAGGTGTGGTGCGGTAGCGTCCATCCCCGACGGTGCCATGGGCACGATGGCTGGATAGTCTCCCCAATGACCGTCGGCACCCACAATGCCCGTTTTATAAATCTCGGCTACTAGCTCGTTCTTTTTTAATCCGGGTTCAGCTATTTGCACTATGTGTTCGTGCATAGTCTCAACGATGCGCGCTGCTCGACGCATATACTCTATTTCCGTGTTACTTTTTATCGCTCGTTGCCAATTTACTAACCCTGTTGCGTCTGCCAGCGTTCCGTTGGCCAAGTGAGTATTCAGAGACTGATAAGCGGCTGCGGAGAAATAATAATTATCCATTTCAACGCCAATTCGACCACGGTCCAACCCACGCTCAGCCAATAAGCTGGCGAGCGTTTCCATGGGGTGTTTGTTGGGATTCTGCACATAGCTATCGTCGTAACCGATGATGTTGTCATGAGACATCGTTACGGTTCGCTTAGCCCCAAGCGCATCCATGGCCCGGCCCCACCAAATGGGCTCAGGCTCTGCACAAAGAATCACAGCTTGATGTGTATAGAACGACCAGCCATCGTAACCTGTCAACCAAGCCATATTCGACGGATCTGTTACCACCAGAGTATCCAGTTCTGCGCCATTCATCGCAGCACGGGTTTTGTCCAGACGTAGCTGAAACTCGGATCGGTCGAAATGTAGTGTAGGGTCCATGCCGGGAGCTTTACTCTTGGACCTGGGGCGGCTAGCGGCCAATCAATGAAAGAAATTCGTTGCGGGTGTTGGTGTCAGTGCGAAATCGACCTAACATCGAGGAAGTGGTCATCAGGGAATTTTGCTTTTGCACACCACGCATCATCATGCACATATGTTGCGACTCGATCACCACACCCACTCCAATGCCACCGGTAACCTCGCTAATCGCTGATGCGATTTGCGTGGTGAGGTTTTCCTGTATTTGCAAGCGTCGAGCGTACATGTCGACAATTCGGGCCACTTTAGACAAGCCAATCACGCGCCCTTTGGGTAGGTAGGCGACATGGCATTTGCCTATAAACGGTAAAATATGGTGCTCACACAATGAGTAGAGTTCGATATCGCGGACAATAACCATCTCATCACTATCGGATTCAAATATGGCTCCGTTGACCACTTCATCGAGGGTTTGGTCATAGCCTTGGGTCAGATAGGACATCGCGCGCGCCGCTCGACCCGGCGTATCCTTCAGACCGTCCCGATCCAAGTCTTCTCCGATGGATTCCAAAATAGTTTTGTATGCCTGTTCGATGACGTTCACCTTAGAAATGCTGTCACAGCGCTGAGCTGATTTTATCCGAAGCTTGCTGCCAATGCGGCACTATAGCCCAATCCAGCCGCGAGTTTGGCCCGTAAGGGGAATAAACGATTCTTCACCTCAATTTTTGCTGGGGATCTTTATACTGGGGGGTGAGTCACAATAACGAGCATGGAGCGCAATAGATTGTCTCGGTCGGGCCGGTGTCGGGAGGCGGTGACGTTCACCCTCGCGTCCAGGGACCGTTAAATGAGTAAGACTTTAGAACTCACTATGAATTCGAGTAAATAACATGATAACTGCACTGATTTTCTGGGCTGCCGTAGCAGCTGCACTACTTTATCTAGTCGCCACATTCCGCATGAGTATGCCGATTTTTACCGTTGGCGTTGCGGCTGTGCTGATCGTGGCTTGGAGCTTTGGATTTCTTTCGCCCGTACTTGGCACGCTGCTCGTGGTGTCGTTTCTAGCAGTGGCCGTTTTGTTCAATGTCCGATCTTTTCGTCATCGGTTTGTCAGTACGCCATTGCTCAAATATGTGCGCGCTGTGTTACCCCCGATGTCAGACACCGAGCGAGATGCTATCGATGCTGGCACCGTGTGGTGGGAAGCAGAATTGTTTCAAGGGTCTCCTGCTTGGACCCAGTTGGTTGACTACCCCGAAGCTGAGCTCTCAGAGGAGGAGCAAGCCTTTGTAGATGGTCCAACGGAACAGTTGTGCGCGATGATGGACGACTGGGAAATCACCTACGAATTAAACAACCTACCAGACGATACCTGGCAGTTCATCAAAGACCATCGATTCTTGGGCATGATGATCCCCAAAGAGTACGGTGGATTGGGATTCTCAGCGATGGCTCATTCCGAAGTCGTTATGAAACTTTCCACGCGCAGTGTGTCAGGAGGTGTTTGTGTCATGGTGCCCAATTCGTTGGGGCCGGGCGAGTTACTGCTGCACTATGGCACTGATGAACAGAAGAATTACTACTTGCCTAGACTTGCAAAGGGTGAAGAGATCCCATGCTTCGCTCTGACTGGTCCCTCTGCAGGATCAGATGCAGGGGCTATGCCGGATTATGGCATTGTGTGTAAACAACAGTTCGATGGCAAAGAAGTACTTGGTTTGCGGGTTACTTGGAACAAACGCTACATCACGCTGGGTCCTGTGGCAACGTTATTGGGTTTAGCGTTCAAAGCCTATGACCCTGATGGCCTGCTGGGTGAAGAAGAAGATCTCGGCATCACTTGCGCGTTGATTCCGACTGACACGAAAGGGGTCAATATTGGTCGACGGCATTTTCCGCTGAACCAGGCATTCATGAATGGACCTAATAGCGGCGAGAATGTGTTTATACCGATGGATTGGATTATCGGTGGGCAAGAAATGGTTGGGCAAGGTTGGCGAATGCTGATGGAAAGCTTGTCTGTGGGGCGTGGTGTGTCGCTTCCTTCGTCGGGTGTGGCGTCAGGTAAGTCTATATCCAGGCACGTTGGCGCTTATGCACGGGTGCGCAAACAGTTCAATCTACCGATCGGGAAATTTGAAGGAATTGAAGAAGCTCTGGGTCGAATTGCCGGTCTGACCTACACCATGGACGCGGGGCGTCGTTTAACTTGTGCTGCACTGGATCAAGGCGAAAAACCTTCGGTGGTGTCTGCCATATTGAAGTATTTCAACACCGAAAGTATGCGAGTTGTGGTCAATGATGGTATGGATATTCTCGGCGGTAAAGGGATTTGCATGGGGCCAAATAATTTTCTCGGTCGTGCCTATCAAGGCGTGCCTGTTGGTATTACCGTCGAAGGGGCAAACATACTGAC
>JAHQVR010000223.1 GCA_019634245.1 Gammaproteobacteria bacterium | reverse complement strand
CTTACGCTTTTCAGCAGGCAATTGATCACGGTATATCTCATATAGATCTGTTGAAAGGGGACTACAGATACAAGCGAAGTTATGCAGATGAGGAAGTCAAAACGAGGATTTTTATATTTATAAGGCCGGGGTTGAGTCTTTTCCTATGGCGCTGTAAACACCATGGGTTTCGGTACCTAACACAATAATTGTTTATGCATGGGTGCGCCTTTGTACGATACATCTATAAATTGCATCATGCGTTCCCTATCGGAAGTGTCTTTGAATGCTCGCAATGTCAATAGTAACAGGGCGCATGAAGGTGCGCGAGGGGGCAGTGTCTGTCTTGATAAGGAACGAGACGCCGAGAAACACGCTACACACTCCTTTGGAAAAGCAACGAACAGTCTGTTCGAACAGCAATTGTTCGCGCTGACAGAGCGTTTTGGTAGGAACTAATCTTTGAGTAACTCTCCGTTTCCGATTTCAGGTTGACACTCTACTTGAGCTGCTTAGCCAGGGTTAATAGAGTAAAAACTAATAGGACCAGTTTTTGGGCCAGGCTAATATGCAGGCTTCTGATTGACTACATTGGTCTTGTGGTGTCAATGAGCGTACCAAAAGCATCGAAATTAATTGAGAAATCTTCCATATCTTTTTTCAGTCCGATGCAGACTAGGCCGTTTGTCGCATGCGCAGGGGCTGCTGATACATGCCAGCGATTGCCAACTAATTGAATCGTTTTCATTTCACCATCTAAATCCGTGGCGAAACCTTTGGCCCGTATTAAATTTTCAGGAGTAGAAGCAAGGTGGGCTGCAAGCGCAGACACATTGATAGGATCTTCAGGAATTATTTCGATCGATTTAAATCCATACGCATGATGTGTGGGAGAACCGGTAATCTCGCTTTTGGGTGTGTGAGAACCGCTGCTAAGCAATACCTGCAATGGCACCTTAGAATAGGTGCTGTTGATTACCTTGCTCTGGGAATAGTCTTTCTGCAACAGTTCCTGAATGTGCTTTTCCTGTTCCGCATCAATGAGGTCGAGCTTGTTGAGAATAATCAGATCTGCCGCTTTCAGCTGGCGTGCCACAGTATCACCAACATAACGATCGGCAAGCTGTTGTTGTACATTGGAGCTGTCAGACAGGACAATGACGCAATCGGTTTGGAACTTATTCAGCAGTGACAGTGATGACGCGATTGCACCGGGTAGTGCAACCCCGCTGGCTTCGATTAACACATGATCTGGTAAGGTGGGGAGTTCTAATAACTGCAACAAAGCCATGGTGAGATCATTACCATAGCTGCAGCAGACACAGCCACCGCTTAAGTTGATCACATTGTCTGCGGATGATTCAATTAAACTTGCGTCGATAGGTAAGTTGCCAAAGTCGTTTACCATCACTGCTAATTTCACACCGTCGGCGGTTCGGAGTAAATGATTCACTAACGTGGTCTTTCCTGATCCGAGGTAACCGCCAAGTATGGTCACTGGTATTGAGCCAGTCATCCATTCACCAATCGTGTTTCTTGAATAACATGGAGATCTCCGGTCATCTGTTTACTAAAACTGTTCTTTTGGGTGGTTTGGACATGTCCGGCGGGGACAAGTGCAAGCAGAATACGAATACGGTTACCTGGCGGCGAAGTCCGGCTCACCGAATCAAAGATCTTGAGCTGAAAACACGTGCCCACCGAATACGGTGCCCCAAATCTCCACAGACTTCAGATCCTTTGGATCTATCTCAGTGGGGTCTGATTCGAGCACGGCGAAATCCGCTCGTTTACCTGATTCGATAGAGCCGATTTCAGCATCTAAATTTAAGGTGTAAGCAGCGCCAATGGTAATGGCGTAGAGCGCTTCGTCAACGCTGATTTTTCCGTGGTCCCCTTGGGTCCGACCCGAACTGGTGATGCGATTAACGGCGCTCCAGGCAGTGAAAAGTGGGCCCAGAGGAGTCACAGGGGCGTCTGAGTGAATGGCCAGCGGAATGCTATTGTCCAAAGCACTTCTGCACGAATTCATTCGAGTCGCTCGTTCAGGCCCCACGGTCATCTGATAGTGCTCATCACCCCAATAAAAATGGTGATTGGCGAACAAGTTTACACAACAGCCTAGTTTAGCTATTCGACGAAACTGGGCGTCACTGATTAATTGTCCGTGTTGAATCGTAAAGCGGTGATCGAACGATGGGTGTTTTCGCAAGGCATCGTCCAACGTATCGAGCACAAGATCGGTTGCCTCATCACCATTGGTGTGGGTATGAACTTGAATGTTCTCCCGTAGAGCCATTTGATAAATGTCAGAAAGATGCTCGGGTGCAATGTACCAAAGTCCATTTTCAGCGCCATTGTAATACCCCGGCCAGTTTATTCGCGCTGAAAAGCCTTGTATTGACCCGTCAGCGACGACCTTGATTCGACCCAGACGACATTTGTCGGTAGAGCGTTGTTTTAATTCCAGTGTGTGTTCTATTAATTCACTAGGGGAGACGCCATGGTGAAACCGCAGAGCCACGATGCGGGCCGGATAATCGGGATCGGACGTGGTGTTAAGAGCAGTTGCGACCGTTGCGTCATCCAGTTTCGTTGCCAGGTCTGTGGCGGTGGTAACACCTTTTCGAACACATAAACGCCCAAAATCACGCAAGCCCAATTCATCACAGCTCAGCATGTCTTTGTTAAGCCCAACGTGTAAACCCGCTGGGGTCATCACATCCGGGCCTTTCAACTCGCCTGTGGGGTAGCCATCTTTACCCATAGGAATGCCATCATGTTTAATGTCTGTGCGAAAAAGTTCTGCCAGTTCAAGCGCCTTGGTATTCACATTTAAGATATGCCCCGAGGCATGCAATATGCCGATGGGCCGAGTGGCGGAAACCTGATCGAGATGTTGGCGGGAAATGGATTTGTTTTCGTAATAGATTGGGTCAATCGCCCAACCTGTTAACGGTATCGCTGGGTCGGAAAGTTTGGCTTCTTCTTCTACAAGACGATCGATAACTGAATCTATGTTCTTAAGACCTTCCCAGGTGACGCCATTGGGGTCCATACGATCAAAAAAACCGCAGTAGACGTGGCGCCAGAGCATACCTTCCATAGTGTGTGAGTGTCCTTCGACGAAACCTGGCATCAGTACCTTATCCGCGAATTGCTCGTTTAGCGTGTATTCGCCCCAGCCGGCGAGCTCTTCCAAAGTACCACTGCCGAGAATTTTGCCATTCTGCACCGCAACATGGGTGGTCACGGGACGCGCCGGATTCATCGTCAGCACTTTACGTGCTGAAAAAATGACGATTTCTGGAGAAGCTGCCATAGGAGTCGATCAGAAAGAGAGACAAGCTGCTATTGTTAACCTTCCCTGCTACTTGGCGCAAGTCGCCGTGATGTAATTTGAATACACCTGCTCATCTGCTCATTGGTACTGCATTGGTCAGCAATACGTTGGGCAAAGGGCTGTTGCTGGCTGCCTTCCTAGGCAGCCTGGCACCCGATCTTTCGCTGTACCTAATGACAGCTTTTTGCTTGTTTGTACTAGATATTCCTGCGTCTGTAGTGTTTGACGAGTTGTATTTCTCTGATTTGTGGCAAAGTGTTTTTGCGATCGACAATTCTTTTCTAGTGTGGGGATTATTGTTGGGCATCGGTTTCTACTACAAGAAGCCCTGGATACTCGCGTTTACCACAGCTGCTATTTTTCATCTAATCACAGACTTTACGCTCCATAATGATGATGCGCGAATGCATTTTTGGCCAGTGACACATTGGCGGTTTGAAAGCCCGTTGAGTTACTGGGACAGCTCCCACCATGCTCAGTGGATCGCCCCGTTGGAAGGGTTGATTTCTGCCGTTGCTGCGGTTGTACTATGGATGCAGAATGGACGTGTATGGCAACGTATTATTATCTTTGTTTTGTTGTTAATGGAGTTGCTGGTTATTCGTAGCTGGCTGATGTATTTTTAGTTTTGGTTTTAGTTAATGACCAAGCAGAGCATCTGGGTGTCCTTCTCATCCCTGAAAAGTCCACTAATTTTTGTTTTGGCGGGCAGAATCTCAATGATTGGTTTGTCACCGCTACTACATCCCTGTACCGGATTTTTCTAAAAGTCTCTGGGCCGCCTGCGTTTTAAGTCAACAGACCAGTAAGCCTCTAGTCCTTTAACAACATCGATCGATATTTTCGGGTTAAAGCAGCAAGCCGTCAGGTCACTTGCTCTTTCACAAATTCAATGAGTTTTTCGCGATTTACATGAAAATCGTTGAAGACCACTTGCCCTTCGGGATTGATTAGTATTAACCAAGGTGTGCCACCAGTTCGATAATTCAGCATAGTGATCGGTGGTAGGTGTTCTTTTTCATCACCTGGATCATGGCCCATGATGATGGGAAGCTCATATCGCTGTTGGAGCTTTCTGACATCTTCCAGCGTGTTGCTTCGATAGCCCTCGAAGACGGTTTGTATGCCAGCGATCGCTACCTTAGGGTTGTCGTGAAATTCTTCAGCGAACGCTTTGAGAGTGGGGAAGCCACTGGAATGACATCCGGGGCACCAGTTTTGAAAACACTTCAAGAACACCCATTTGCCACGTGACTCCACAACAGAAAATGATGTTGGTTCACCATGCTGGTCAATCCAGTAATCTAGCTTTATTTCGGGCGCAGGTTGACCCTCGATACCGTATTTTTTTCCTGATTGACCCAATGCAGATGGGCTCAAGGCTGTCAAACCTGCTCCGCAAGCCGCAGCGGCGATGTTGCACTTGAGAAATTGGCGCTTATTCATAAGGTTCTCTCAGCCAGGCTGGTGGCGCTTAATGTGAGTGGAACAGTTTCGGGAGGGAGGCAATGTGTATCGTTGCACGCTTGTAGCTGCAGGTTCACCTCTAAAGATTTGCCTGCGAGCTCTGGCAGCGGTGCTCTGATCTCTATCGGGCCTTCAAACAACGAAAGCTCGGAGTCATCGAAACTTAATTCATGCATGGTTGGATTGGGGTATATAGCATCGGCCATAGGAGAACTGTCTTGAAGCTGCAGTTGTGTCGGGATTAGGTAATCCTGAATCGGTGTATTAGAGTTAATGTGCCAGCCAGGCGCTAATTGAACTCGAGCAATCAGCTCGTTGTTTTCCAATTCGACAGTGGCCTTCACTCTGCCTCTAGCGGCGTATTGAGTAGCGCCAATTTCACCTTGCAAGTGTTCGTTAGCGCCCAGTAAGAAGTAATAAAAGCCTGCGGGAGACTGGTCGATTCGCTCCGATAGCACGGTAATTAATTCATCAGCTCTGGTTTCAAAACGCGGTTCGCCTGTGCGCTTATAGAGTTTTCCCAAGGCTCGCAAAGCGACTGAGTTACCCGCAGGAATGGAATTGTCATGAATGTCTTTCGGGCGGACGGCAAGCTCGGTGCCTCCCACGCTAGCTGCACCCATGAAATAACCACCGGAGGCCGCATCCCAAAATCGATTGTGCATCTCATCGTTCAGTGTGACCGCCCTGTCCAGCCAGGCGGAATCTGCAGTGGCATCGAACAAGGCGATCAAGCTTTCAGTAAAGTAGGCATAGTCGAGTTGAGTGCCTTCGATGGAGCTACGACCATTGAAGAAGGTTCGCTTAAGGTCGCCGTTGGAACTCATCATCGTGTCCCAAAGTGCTTGCGCGCCTTCTTCAGCCGCGGATAAATACTCTGGATTTCCCAATCGCTCGCTACCTTCAACCAAGGCTGTTAGCATCATTGCATTCCAACTGGTTATGACCTTATCGTCGAGGATGGGTTTTTCGCGCAATTGGCGGGCCTCCAGCAACGTTGCGGTCCACTGATCCATCATTTCCACCAGCTGCTTCTCGGTGGTATCAAACGACTTGGCCAGTTCGGATAAATCAGAGCTTATAAAAAGAATGCTATGGCCTTCAAAATTTCCATCACCGGTTACATTCCAAACACGCTTGGCCTTTTCGGCATCGGACTCACCCAGTACCTCATCCAACTCCTCTGGCGTCCAGACAAAGAACAAGCCCTCCTCACCTTCAGAGTCGGCATCCGTGGCTGAATAGAAAAGTCCATCATCGGTTCGCATCTCCCTGATTACGTAGTCTAAGATTCGGGTGGCCGTTCGAGCATGGGAGTGGTCGGCTGTCAGCGACCAGGCATGAGCATAATTGCGAGCAAGCGCTGCTTGGTTGTACAGCATCTTTTCAAAATGAGGCACCAACCAGCGACTATCCACCGCATAGCGGTGAAAGCCGCCAGCCACGTGATCGTGGATGCCGCCGGCGGCCATTTTATCCAACGTTACAGTGGCGGCTTTTAATACTTCAGGATCTTGGTTGCGTTCAGCTTCGTCCAGCAAAAAAAACAACGTTGATTCCCGAGGAAATTTTGGTGCGCCACCAAAGCCACCGTTTTCGGCATCAAACATACCAAGCGCCTGGTTGAGAGCGCGAGAAATCTCACCGGTTCCCACTTTGCGCGCTGTGGCTTTGGTCTCGTTGGTGCGTTTGATCGCACTAGACACCTGTACCGCCTGATCCAACAGAGTTTGTCGATCCGATGTCCATAGTTCATTGATTCGGTTTAATAGTTGATGAAATTGGTCGGTTGGATAGTAGGTACCTCCAAAAAACGGTCGGCCCTCACTATCCAGCCAATTCGACATAGGCCAGCCGCCATTGCCTGCAATCATCATCACTGCTGTCATGTACAAAGCATCGACGTCTGGGAGCTGTTCTCGATCAACTTTTATCGCGATGTAATTTTCGTTGAGATTATGGGCAACGGTAAAATTCTCAAAACTCTCCCGCTCCATCACATGGCACCAGTGGCAGGTGGCGTAGCCAATGGATAGAAATATAGGTTTGTTCTGCTCCTTGGCCGCAGCGAATGCTTCTTCGCCCCAGGGGTACCAGTTGACGGGGTTATGCGCATGCTGAATGAGGTAGGGCGAGTCCTCCAAGATCAAGCGGTTGGTATACATCGGGCTGCCATCATCGAATAGGTGTTCGGTACGGGGCTCATAGCCGTCGCCCTTTGCCGCAAGTGCTGTAAGTAGCGTGTCTCTGAGTGTGTCGCTGGCATCTAACGCAACAATGGGTTTATCGGTTTCGTTCGCATGACCAGCTGCGAGCGTCAGGCAGAGCGTCACTGTCACTATTGCTCGCACTACAAGAGAGAAAGTACAACTTAGGCTTTTATCATTCTGCATAAGAGATGTGGCTCTATAAAGGCAAGCACTCGCAGGCCTTTTAATCGGGGACATGGATTCGAGTCTTTGGCGATGGGTTTGGTTCGATGTCAGAGGCGATTTCTTGGTCCAGTTAGTAAAAATGGCGTTATCTGAATTTGAAACGATTCTGAATGCTGAATGATTGCATTCTCGTCTTAGTTCAAATTCTCTGATCTTGTGGCGAAATCTATAGTTAAGAGGTCGTTTTTCGGGTTTCTCATCATGAGAACGTTCCACGCTATATGGATAAGGATTAACCGATTCTCTCGAGCTATTCGATGTAGAGCAAAAAAAAAATTGATTTCCTCACAATTTGATTAGCCTTTCTAGCTCTACGGTTAGGAAGATGCATTGACAAAAACAGATTCAAGTTCAATGCTTTGTTGGATGGCCTGTCACGGTTGTAATGACAGGCAAGTGGATGTGTTTTCAAAGGGTATAAATTGCGTTAAAGCATTTAGGTGGCGTAATGGTAGGAAGGTTTTGGGTAGGGCTCATATTGGCTTTGTTGCTATCGTCGTGTGATGTATCGGATATCAACGGGCGACAATATTCAGCGAGCAAGTGTGAAGCCAGCGGGGAGACTTTAAAAGATGCGCGCGAGGGTTTTTTCTTGCAATGTGGGTTCGAGCCCTATGACTGCGATCCCGTCGAAGGCGGTTGGATTTGTTCTAGCGAAATTATCGGTTCCAACGCTCCGTCGTTGATAAGTCCGCCATTGGTAACTCCCGTGTACGCTTGCACCGCTCATGGCAGTACATTGACTGATGCCAAGATGGAGTTTGAGAACCAGTGTTCCGGTGTTCCCGTGGATTGCGACCCACTGAATGATCAGTGGATGTGCTCAAGCGAAAAAATAGGCGCTAACGCACCTTCTGTCATGGACAATCCACTGGATACACAGTTAACTAATCGAATAATAGCTGCGTCAGCTGGAGTAGGGATTTCTGCCTTCCAACTACCTGATAGTGAAGATTTCAATGCCATTCCGCAAGATCCCAACAATCCCATCACTGTGGAAAAAGTGTCTTTGGGCCGATTGCTTTTCCATGACACCGCTTTTGCCCTAGACGGTCGAGGGGGTGAAGTTGGAACATGGTCATGTGCCACTTGCCATCATGCGGCTGCCGGGTTTAAGAGTGGGGTAAGACAGGGCATAGGAAATGGGGGTATTGGTTTTGGTCTGGATGGTTCTGAACGTGAGCTGGCCCTTGGTTTTGATGCCACCGCTGAGGCGGACTCAGATTTATTACCTGATCTTCAGCCACTGGCAAGTCCAACCATCCTGAATAGCGCTTATCAACCGGTCATGCTGTGGAATGGTCAATTTGGCAACGGCGCGGATTCAGGGGTTAATGCAGCTGTTGATGAGTCAAAACTGGTGACCCCTGGAACACCAAAGGAGGCTAACCTACACAGACTCTCCGGTATCGAGACTCAGGCAATAGCTGGAACAGGTGTTCATCGATTACGTTTTTCGGAGGATTCTGCGCTGCAGCACAACGCAGAGTATGAAGCGGCGTTCACTGCAGCATTTCCATCTGGATCAGACGATATATTGCGTGACGCAGGTAAAGCCATTGCAGCCTTTGAGCGTACCGTGCTCGCAACACGAGCCCCATTTCAGCGATGGCTGCGAGGACATGAAAGCGCTTTAACGGATGCTGAGAAACGGGGTGCAATACTATTTTTTGGAGAGGCTGGTTGTTCTGATTGCCACACCGGCCCCGCACTGTCTTCGTGGCCAAATGCTTCAGCGCAGGATATGTTTTTTGCCATTGGATTTGCAGATTTTGATGTAACCAGCGACGACATTCACGGTTTAGTGGACGAAGCTACTAAAATGGGCAGAGGTGGATTTACCGGTGAAGACATCGAAAAATATAAATTCAAGATTCCCACCTTATATAATCTGGCTGACGCCGATGTATATGGGCATGGCGCGTCATTCAGATCGGTGCGAGACGTTTTGGACTATAAAAACAGAGGTGTGCCGCAAGCTGCGATTCCATTGAGATTTCTAGATAGCCGGTTTGGTTCGCTCAATCTTGCCCCATCCGAGGTCGATGACCTTGAGCTCTTTTTGCTCAATGCCCTGCGCGATCCAGAATTGCTGCGCTATCAGCCGGCGTCGGTTCCAAGTGGTCAGTGTGTTGTGGTTGATGACTCATCTGCAAGACACTTATGTCCTTAGTCAACCTGCAGGCGTTTTCTATTTACTCAGGGCAGGCTAAACCCGGTTGTCTACCATACTAATCGGAGCCTGCCTGCAGCACTGAGCGTTTTTCCCGCTATCGCAGCCCAGGAAGTCAGTGTGGTCGTAGATAATCTGAAATACCCCCAAATCCATTGACATTCGCAGGCGCTTGATCCATTGTTTATCCCCAAAAGGCTGGACTATTGATCCTCGGTGTTGCCTCTATTAAAAAACGTTAGCGAATCCTATCTATTGATGTTTTGCAGCAACACAGTTTCAGACTTTGCAGCGGAAAAAAACTGTAGTTCAGTGACACACTCAGTTCCTATTGCTACGCTATTCGCGTGGGCCTGTACCAGTGCCTAAGTTTGCCATACGGTATGTACGCATCGTGGATGCGGTGAACTATCGCGTTGGTAGAGTGGCCATGTATGGCATTTTTGTTCTTATAGGGGTGTTGTTGTGGTCCTCCATCAGCAAAACCTTCTTTTTACCGTCCCTATGGACACTAGAAACAGCGCAGTTTGTGATGGTCGCCTACTACCTCTTTGGTGGTCCCTATTCCATACAACTAAATTCTAACGTGCGGATGGACCTTCTCTACGGGCGATGGTCCCCTAAGACTAAAGCCTGGATCGATGGCTTCACAGTCTTTTTCTTGTTGTTCTATCTCGGCGTGTTGCTCTACGGCGCGGTGGAGAGTACAGCGTATTCCATTGAATACAATGAACGCAGTCCCACCGCTTGGCGACCCTATCTTTGGCCGGTAAAAGTGGCGATGTGTGTAGCCATTTTTCTAATGCTATTGCAAGTGATTTCAGAATTCATAAAAGACATTGCCCGAATACGGGGTACCGAGCTGTAAATGTCTTATGAACTGATCGCGATACTGATGTTTTCCTCAATGATGTTGCTGTTGATGACAGGGCAACGTGTCTTTGGTGTGATTGGCGCTGTGGGAGCCATTGCGGCAGTAATGTTGTGGGGTGTGGGCGGATCTGACATGCCTTTCGCTGCGGCCATGAAATTAATGAAATGGTATCCGCTGCTTACGTTGCCAATGTTTATTTTCATGGGCTATGTGTTGTCAGAATCGGGCATAGCTGATGATCTCTACAAAATGTTTCATGTGTGGATGGGGCCGGTGAATGGTGGTTTGGCCATTGGCACTATTGGTTTGATGGTTTTAATTTCAGCGATGAACGGCTTATCCGTTGCAGGCATGGCTATCGGCGCCACCATTGCACTTCCTGAGCTGTTGCGGCGAGGGTATGACAAACGAATGGTTACAGGTGTGGTACAGGCCGGTTCCTCTTTGGGAATTCTAGTGCCTCCGTCTGTCGTGTTGGTGTTGTATGCGATGATCGCGCGCCAGCCTGTCGGGCAGCTGTGGTTGGCGGGGGTGTTTCCAGGTTTATTGATGGCCACGTTGTTTATTTTATACATCTACATTCGCTGTCGCCTTCGACCTGAATTAGGGCCTGCGCTACCTCCAAGCGAACGCAACGTTACCCGAAAAGAAAAATACAGATTACTAGCCTCTGGATTGCTACCGATCATTATCTTTGCCTCAATGATGGTGCCGTTCGTTAATGGATGGACCAGTCTGGTTGAAAGCTCTGCGATAGGGGCGATGACCGCCTTTGTCGCAGCGGTGATCAAGGGCCGTATGAATAAAGACGTGTTTGAAGTATCCGTTCGTCAGACACTAGCGATTTCGTGCATGTTTATGTGGATCATTTTGGCTGCTCTTTGTTTCGGCGCGGTCTTTGATGGTCTTGGGGCGGTGCGAGCGATTGAAGATCTGTTTACTGAGCGCTTGGGCCTGAGCCCTTGGACTATTTTAATACTGATGCAATTGTCTTTCATTGTCATGGGGACTTTCCTCGATGACACCGCCATGCTGGTCATTGTGGCACCGCTATACGTGCCCTTAGTAAGGATGTTGGAATTTGATTTGATTTGGTACGGTATTCTGTACACGATCACCACACAGATAGCGTATATGACTCCTCCCTTTGGCTACAACCTGTTCTTGATGCGAGCAATGGCGCCACCTGAGATTTCCCTGGGGGATATATACCGATCTATTGGTCCGTTTGTGCTTGTGATGGTTTTCGCCTTGGCGCTGGTTATGCTGTTTCCGCAAATCGCTCTATGGCTACCAGGATACGTCTATGGCAATTAATGAAAGACTATTGGCAAGTTGTGATGGTTGGACACTACTAAAGAGCCATCCTGGTGTTTTGTGTCCATGAATACGAAGTTAACATTACATCGGAAATTGTCTTGTAGTGGAAACTCTACAACCAATTCTTCTGATCTCACTGTGTAAGATAGGAGTTAGATATGAGTAATAGTAGACGTAAGTTTCTAGCCACCAGTGCAGTGGCTGCACCTGCCATTTTGGGTGCTCCAGCCATTCATTCGCAAACAAAAATCAAATGGAGAATGCAAACCTATGCAGGACCTGCTCTGGCAGAACATGTGGTAAAGCCAGCGATTGATGCGTTTAACAAAGTGGCTGGCGATGAGATGGAGATTGAACTTTTCTTCGCTGATCAACTGGTTCCCACGGGGGAGCTGTTTCGCGCGATGCAAAAGGGCACTATCGATGCGGTGCAGTCTGATGATGATTCTATGGCATCACCCACGGAAGTTACCGTCTTCGGCGGCTATTTTCCGTTTGCCAGCCGCTACTCTTTAGATGTTCCTGTGTTGTTTAATCAGTATGGATTGAACGAGATATGGAGTTCTGAATACGAAAAAGTCGGTGTTAAGTTCTTATCCGCTGGCGCTTGGGATCCGTGTCATTTTGCGACCAAAGATCCGATTAGAAGCCTGGAGGATCTAAAGGGCAAACGAGTGTTTACGTTCCCGACAGCGGGCCGCTTTATGAGTCAGTTTGGCGTCGTGCCCGTATCATTGCCATGGGAAGATATTGAGGTTGCTGTGCAAACCGGTGAATTGGACGGCATCGCCTGGTCGGGCATCACTGAGGATTACACCGTGGGGTGGGCGGATGTGACCAACTACTTCCTGACAAACAACATCTCTGGTGCATGGGCGGGATCCTTTTTCGCGAATATGGATCGCTATCAAGAGTTGCCAGATCATCTGAAAACGTTGTTACAGTTAACCATGGACAGCTCTCACTATTATCGTCAGTGGTGGTACTGGGGTGGCGAAGCAGATCTTCGCGTAAATGGTCCGAAAATGGAGCTCACGTCTATTCCTGATGAAGAGTGGGCGCAAGTTGAAACGGCCGCGCTGAAGTTCTGGGATGAAATCGCCTCTGAATCTGAAACCAAGGCGAAAGTCGTTCAGATCTTCAAGGATTATAATGAAACGATGACTAAAGCGGGCCGTCCTTACCGATACGGTTAGAGCCCAATGTCGTACCCGATGCGCTCAATATTCTTTGAGCGCATCGATTCTCTATGATCTCAATAAAGGTTTAATCGTACCCCATGACAGGCAAGCTTACCCTTGACACACTGAAAGAGCTCGCGAAAGACCAGAGAATCGATACTGTGATTGCTTCGATTGTGGATATGCAAGGGCGATTAATGGGGAAGCGGTTTCACGTGAGTCACTTTTTAGAATCGGCCTGGGAAGAAACCCATTGCTGCGACTACCTGCTAGCGACCGACATAGAAATGGCGACACCGGATGGATACGCTGCCACCAGTTGGAAAACTGGGTATGGCGACTACACCATGCGTCCCGATATGGACACTCTGCGTTTAGCGCCATGGGCACCTGGAACGGCATTGGTGCTGTGTGATGTACTCGATCACCACACACATGAAGAAGTGCCCCATTCTCCGCGAGCGATGTTAAAGAAACAGCTAAAAAGGTTAGAGTCACTCGGGCTAAAGGCTCTCTCAGCTACAGAATTAGAATTTTTCCTCTTTAAAGAAAATTATGAGGAAGCTCGCGAGAAGGGTTATATGGCGCTAACACCGATTAGTCCGTACAACGAGGACTACCATATTTTTCAGACCGCCAAGGAAGAGTCGGTAATGCGCGCTATTCGCAACCAGCTCTTTGGCGCAGGAATACCGGTTGAAAACACCAAAGGTGAGGCCGAGGCTGGTCAAGCAGAGCTAAACATCCGCTATGCCGATGCACTTACCATGGCGGATAATCACAGTATTGCTAAAGAGGCGGTTAAAGAAATAGCCCATACACACGGCCGTTCGCTCAGCTTTTTGGCAAAGTTGCACAAAGACACTGTAGGTTCTTCAAGTCATGTGCATCAATCTCTTGTCGATGTTCAGGATGCGACTGTTTTCTTTGATGAGTCTGCCGACTACGGTATGTCAGAGACTATGTGTCAGTATCTCGCTGGGCAACTCAAGTATGCAAAAGACATTACCTATTTCTTAGCTCCTTACGTAAATTCGTACAAACGTTTTGCGCCAGGTACGTTTGCGCCTACTCGGATTATATGGTCCAACGATAATCGCACGGCGGGTTTTCGAATTGTGGGAACAAATACCCCGGGTGTGCGAATTGAATGCCGTATTGGCGGTTCAGACCTAAACCCGTATTTAGCGTTAACCGGCCTAATGGCTGCTGGAATTGCCGGCATAGAGAACCATCTACCTTTAGAGTCAGAGTTTACCGGCGATGCCTATGCGGCCACTGAAGCTCCGGAGATACCCAATAATCTGAAGGACGCAGCTACGGCGTTGTCCGGTTCCACGATGCTTAGAACCGCACTTGGAGACGGAGTCGTGGATCATTATGTTAGAGCTGCGCATTGGGAACTCGAAGAGTTTGATCGAGTGGTCACCGACTATGAATTACAGCGTGGTTTCGAACGGGTATAGGCGCTATTTCGGGCCGAATCCTGCGTCAACCCTTCTTCGATACAAAATTGAGGTTTCAATATGGGCTTAACGGCTAACTGGTCCTATCCAACGGCCATCAAATTTGGCGCTGGCCGCATCGCAGAGCTTGCGGAAGCCTGTCGTGCCTGCGGTATGAAAAAGCCGTTGTTGGTAACAGACAAAGGCCTGGCTGATTTACCCATAACGTTGGCTGCCCTGGATGTGTTAGACGCAGCTGGATTGGGGCGTGCGCTGTTTAGTGATGTCGATCCGAATCCAAACGAATTAAACGTGGAAGCCGCGTTAGCCGTTTATCGTTCGGGAGATCATGATGGGGTGGTCGCTTTTGGTGGGGGATCTGGACTGGATCTAGGTAAAGTCATAGCCTTTATGCAAGGACAGACTCGCCCACTATGGGATTTTGAAGATATCGGTGATTGGTGGACACGAGCCGATGCAGATGCTATCGACCCCATAGTCGCGGTTCCGACAACCGCAGGAACGGGGTCAGAGGTCGGTCGTGCTTCGGTCATTACGAACTCAGTAACCCACGAAAAGAAAATACTATTTCATCCTAAGATTTTGCCCTCACAAGTGATCTGTGATCCAGAGTTGACGGTCGGTATGCCATCTCCAATTACTGCTGGCACCGGCATGGATGCTTTTGCTCACTGTCTCGAGGCATTTAGCTCGCCGCATTATCATCCGATGAGCCAGGGCATGGCACTGGAAGGTATGCGATTGGTTAAAGACAATTTGCCAAAGGCCTTCCATGACGGTACCAACCTTGAGGCTCGGGCGCATATGATGAGTGCAGCCGCTATGGGTGCAACGGCATTCCAAAAAGGTCTTGGCGCTATCCATGCTTTGTCCCATCCCATCGGCGCTCACTTTAATACGCACCACGGAACAACCAATGCGGTAGTTATGAAAGCGGTCTTGGCCTTCAACAAACCAGCCATCGAAGAAAAGCTCGATAGTGCTGCAGCGTACATGGGTATCAATGGTGGGTATAGTGGTTTTTGCGAGTTCGTTGATAACCTAAACGACGACTTGGGTATTCCTGAAAGCCTTACCGAATTAGGTGTCAGTAACCCTGATATCGATCAGTTGACGAAGGCAGCTCTTAAGGACCCCAGTGTAGGTGGTAACCCTGTAGAGATGACCTACGACAATACCTACGCGTTGTTTGAAGCCTGTATATAGTTAGCATCGGTTCTACACTCGCATTGTTTGAAGCCTGTATTTAGTTAGCGTCGGTTCTACACTGGCGTTGTTTGAAGTCTGTATATAGTTAGCGTCGGTACTGCACTGACTTGGCGGTTTCTTTATCTTTGTCAAAGGCTATTCGTCGCTGCTGGATTTCTTCTTCGCTGAGTTTATTGGCGTTGGAGTAATCATCCTTCCAATTAGCAGCTCCCGGCCATTGGAAGGGGGATTGGCTGGTAGAGCGAGGCAGGGTTGCGGTAACGGCGAGATTCAGCGCTAAATATAGAATTTCGTTCTGAGACGTGTCGTCATTGGGAATACCTGCTGAGTTACCCAACGGAAAATCACTGAACACGAAACGTGGTACTCCGACATGTTCGACGATGTCTTTTGCGCAGCCCATGATAACCGTGACCACACCGTTGGCCTCAAGTACGCGAGCCGCAATGGACACCGATTGATGACAGACCGGGCAGTTGGGAACGAGCAGAACTATATCAATGCCATCGTTACGAACGTGGCTTAGCAGTGCTTGGCTATCGATCTTGAGAGTTGTCGAGTGTGAACGATTCGTGGGTAGACCATAGAAATGCTTTGCAGACTCACCGATGAGCCCATTCTGCTCAGCCAGTTGTAAGGCTGCGAGTGGAAAATAGCTGCCTAAATCTTCGGCGGTCGTATGGTCGCGATCAATGGCAATGTGGGAGATTCGCACATCTGGCCATGGGGTGACGGGTAAGCGATAGGCGGAAAAAAACTTTGCGGCCGAATTGTAAGGCGCACCGGGACCCTGATCGCCCTTATCTGGATGATATGGAGACGCCGTCGTCGCAATGGCGACTCTGCACTGATTCAGGGGTTTTCCTAAGCGTGTGAAGGGAACCGTTTGATAGTGGGCCCATTTGTAGGGAGTTTCATAGCCCAGAGCCAGGTAGTAAGCCCGCGTGCGTTGGATATACTCAAGAGGCTTGTCATCCTGTGTCATGGGTCTAGTTTACTGAAATTAGAGGCATTCGCCGACTGGTGTATCAGCACCTATGTTCTTGGATGAGGTATTTTTTAACAACTTATGCCCTACAATAAGGCCGTACATCGCTTCTTGCGAACGCCGGACCACGTCCTTTTTCCACCACTTCTGAACTTTCCTACATGAGCACACCTGCCGTGGCGCATTTTAGTGACCTGGGTTTGAACCCAACCTTACTTCGAGCACTGGATGAGGTTGGCTATGAAACACCGTCTCCTATTCAGGCCCAAACCATTCCACACCTGTTGGAAGGCAAAGATGTTCTGGGGCAAGCGCAAACCGGCACTGGTAAAACAGCGGCTTTCGCATTGCCACTGTTGTCTAAAATCGCTATCGATAAGAAACCGGTTCAGGTTCTCGTATTGACACCCACCCGAGAGCTTGCGATTCAGGTCGCCGAAGCCCTACAAAAGTATGCCAAGTACGTGTCGGGATTTCGTGTGCTCCCGGTCTATGGCGGTCAGGACTACCGTGGTCAAATACGCGCCCTGGAGCGCGGGGTTCATGTGGTTGTCGGTACGCCTGGTCGGGTAATGGACCATATGCGTCGCGGAACACTTAAGCTTAACCAGTTGAACACTTTAGTCTTGGATGAAGCGGATGAAATGCTGCGGATGGGTTTTATCGATGATGTTCAATGGATATTGGATCAAACTCCAGAGAAACGTCAAATCGCTTTGTTTTCAGCGACGATGCCTCCGCAGATTCGTCGGATCGCCACTCGGCATTTGAAAAACCCCGTGCATGTGACAGTAAAGAACAAGGCCGCGACATCGAACCTGATTCGTCAAAGATATATCGCTGTCACTGCCCGCAATAAACTGGATGCGCTGACACGAATACTCGAAGCGGAAACCTTTGGTGGTGTGATTGTGTTTGTGCGTACGAAAACACTCACATTGGAATTGGCGGATAAATTAAAAGCTCGAGGCTATGCCACGGCCGCTTTGAATGGAGACATTCCACAGAATCAACGAGAACGGACTATTGCGCATTTAAAGGAGTCTAAAACCGATATTATCGTTGCCACGGACGTGGCTGCTCGGGGTCTGGATGTAGAACGAGTGTCGCATGTGATTAACTATGATATTCCAACTGATGTTGAATCGTATATCCACCGTATTGGCAGAACTGGACGTGCTGGACGGCAGGGGGATGCCATTCTTTTTGTCTCTCCGCGAGAAAGGCATTTGCATAGAGCCATAGAAAAAGGCACAAGTAGCTCAATAAAGGCGATGGATTTGCCTAGCAATAAATTGATCAGTGAACGACGTGTTGCGCGGTTTAAGCAAAAAATCACTGAAGCACTTGCTAGGGACGATTTGGCTTTTTTTGAAGATCTCATTCAATCGTACTGTGCTGAGAATGCAGTGGCTCCAGAAAAAGTGTCAGCCGCACTGGCTCATTTGGTGCAAGGCGATCTGCCTTTTCTGACGCTGGAAGAGCCGTCAAAACCCAGGCCCACTAAAGACAAAAAGGGTCGCAATTCGACATCAGCAGAAATTCACGATAAAGCCCCAGTGTCTAAGACTGGTGGACATAACAGAAAATCAAAATCGGACCGAGTTGATTCCGACGTATCGAGTTCGAACAGTCGACCCATGCGGGCACCGGAAACGGGTATGGAGCGCTTTCGGTTAGCCGTTGGGACCGACCTTGGTGTAAAACCTGGAAATATCGTCGGCGCGATAGCTAATGAAGCAGGTATTGATTCTCAATATATAGGCCAGATACAGATTAACGCCGATCATAGTTTGATTGATCTACCCGAAGGGATGCCTAAGGCCATCTTCAAAGATCTTCAAAAAACCCGCGTCTGTGGCGTACCCTTACGAATTTCTAGAAATATACTGTCAAATTCAGAAGAAACCTCGTCACGTCCCTCCAGGAGCGGAAAATCCAATTCTTCTGGAACCGGCAATTCTGATTCCTCTAGGCGTGGTAAATCCAATGCATCTAGAAGTGGTAAATCAAGCTCAAAATCAAATGCTTCTGGTGGTGGTAAATTTAACTCAAAACCTAAAAACCAACGTAATAAAACAAATAAAAAGCACAACAAGAGAAAACCAAAAGAATCGGCATAAATGCATGAGGAAATACCCGTAGTGAAGGGTGATTGCCTATGAGTGATCAAAAAACAGCAGTGATAACGGGTTCTACCAGTGGCATTGGATTAGGTATAGCCAATGGCCTTGCGACCACTGGAATGAACATTGTGCTAAACGGAATTGAGTCGGCCGAAGAAATCGAACCTCTTCGTAGCGACATGGAGAAAGGCCACGGAATTAAAGTGATCTACTCCGCGGCTAATTTGATGGAATCCAGTGGCGCTACCGAACTCATCCGAGTCGCGACTGATGCGTTCTCCTCGGTCGATGTTCTGGTTAACAATGCTGGCATTCAGCATGTGGCACCTATCGATGAGTTTCCGGATAAAAAATGGGAGGCGATAGTTGCGCTGAACTTATCGGCCTGCTTCTATACCTCTAAGGCTGTGTTGCCGGGCATGAAGGCTCAGAACTGGGGGCGAATCGTGAATATCGTTTCAGCTCATGGGTTAGTCGCCTCGCCGTTCAAATCGGCGTACGTTGCTGCCAAGCACGGGCTCATCGGTTTTACCAAATCTGCGGCGCTGGAGGTGGCCGAATCTGGAATAACGGTGAACGCCATATGTCCTGGATACGTGAGGACGCCGTTGGTTGAAAAACAGATTCCCGACACCGCACGTGCCCGAGGTATGACCGAGGAGCAGGTCATTAATGATGTAATTCTAGCGGCTCATCCAAACAATAAATTTGTCACCATCGAAGAAATTGCTGCGTTGACGGTATTTCTCGCCTCAGACGATAGCGCATCTATTACCGGTGCTTCTTTGCCTGTGGACGGTGGATGGACAGCGCGATAGACAGGTTGGCCTTAACCGGGCCTGCATGGTAAGCAATATTTTGACAGCGTTAGTCCATCCACCACAGTGAACGGCCGAGACCATTCACTCTGCTACAACTTTGAACATTATGTCGCTGAATATGTGGTAAAGAAATTAATCCCCACGGCAGATAGATTTGAGTCAATTGATCGGGTTAAAACTGGTTTTGATAACCGCGTGTATTGGATTCAATCGTAGATTCTAAGATACCGACATGTCGCTTATAGAGCGTCCGAATATTTTATACAGCTAACGATTCAACTCTTTTAGCTGAAGTGTAAAAAGAACTTCTATCTGGCATGCACCTTGTCTATTCCTAAGTTGTATTTTCTAGGCCGGGGCTTTCAGCTTCAGGCTCTCGAATTACGGAGGGAACCATATAAAGAGTTAGCCGCCTGCAAAGGTGACCTTGACTCTGGTATCACTATGAAGGTACTCAGCACCATTAAGGCGATTCACTTCTGTCAGTAATTTCAGCCAAAAGGATGATACCCAGCACTTACAGCAAATTTTTATAGGAGTTTTATTCTACTCCGCAAACACCCAAACAAACGCTAGGTGCTTAGTTTGTCCATATTGCGAGAATCGGCGATAACACAACAGTCTCTAGTGGAATCCGGACGGGGGAGCATAGACCATAGATGTTTCGCCAAGAGTAACTTCAACTAATCTGGCCTAAGCATACGATTGTCTTTGTATATTTGTTCTCCTATGCGGACCATCGTTCTATTGACGACAGAACTTAGCTTGGGTAATGTCTCCTAAGGCAAAACTCTGGGGGAGAGAAGCTCATGTTGTTTAAATTTCTTAAGTTATCTGCGCTGGCTATTATTGCGAGTTGTTTTGGATCAACAGCTATTGCGCAATCGGCCGCCGACTTCTACAAAGATAAAAGCATCAAGTGGATCGTGCCGTACAAACCCGGCGGCGGCTACGACGAGTACAGCCGTTTGCTAGCACCTTATATGGAGAAGTATTCAGGTGCACGCGTTGACATAACTAATATGCCTGGTGCGGGCGGAATGAAAGGTGCCAACGAGATTTTCAAGTCTCCTGCAGATGGGCTGACCATTGGAATTATCAATGGATCAGCCATGGTAACCAATGAATTGGCTGAAATAAAAGGCGCCGATTACAAGGTTGGGTAATACAATTTTCTTGGTCGCGTAGCTGCTGATGTGCGTGTTCTTGTGACAGCAGCTGATAACGACTATGTCGATTTTGAAAGCCTACGCAATTCAAGCGAGACGTTTAAACTGGGTGCGACCGGTCTTGGCGGCAGCACCTATGTTGACGCCGTAATCAATGGTAAAGTATTTGATCTGAATCAGAAAGTTATTCACGGGTTCAACAGTTCCTCTGACGTACGGCAGGCGCTTCTGCGAGGGGACATACACGGAATGTGGGGCTCACTCGGCAGCGCTTTAAAGGGTGTAAAAGCTGGACAGCATCGAATTGTGCTACAAAGTGGAACTGAACGTTCATCAGAGTTGCCGGACGTGCCAACAGTATCCGAGGTGGCAAAGAGTTTGAGTGACCCTGCCACAGCAGATGCGGTCCTGAGTGCGTGGGATGCGTTGAACCAGGTTGGTAGGCCCGTGGCTGCACCACCGGGAGTTCCGGCGGATCGAGTTGCTTATCTGCAGTCTGTGTTTGAAAAAGCTATGAACGATCCTGAATTCATCGAAGTGGCGAAACAATCCAAGCGTGCTCTATCCTACAGCACCGGCGCCGACATGGCGGAAACAGCTGAGGCGTCTACAAACCTAGCTGATGATGTTCGTGACTTGTTAGTGTCTGCCATTCGTGGCGAGCTCTAAGTTCAGTCCGACTCGCCACCTTGGTGAATTACTTGAAACCAAAGTGCAAGGATTGCACTTCTGGTACCTCATTTATAAATCTGTTCTGCATTGGATGATTTGAAATGAGCATTCTTGAAGCCATGAGCAGTGGCTTTTTACAGTCCATCAGTTTAGCAGTCCTCCCTTATTTGGTAGCCGGTGCAGTTTTCGGATTTATAATTGGCGTTATTCCGGGTCTTGGTGGGCATTTTGCCATGGCAATGGTTATCCCTTTTTTGTATCAAATGGAACCGGCTGCTGGAATAGCGTTTCTGCTGGGTGCACATGCGACCGTGGCACAGGGCGGTGGTTTAACGGCCATTCTCTTTAGCACACCAGGTACAGGCCAAAACGCGGCCACTCTTCTGGATGGGCCTCCGATGCGTGACAAGGGGCAGGCTGGTGTGGCCGTAGGCGCAGCTATGGCTGCGTGTTTTATGGGGGCCACTTTTGGTGCCGTGGTACTAGCACTACTAATACCCGTTCTGCAGAAGGTCGTTCTTTTTTTTGGACCGCCTGAAATCTGTGTACTGGCGGTTCTTGCACTCACTTTCGTTGCAGTGCTCGGTAAAGAAGATCTGGTTCGTAGCCTTATCGCAGCGCTGTTGGGTTTGCTACTGGCCATGGTTGGCGTCGACAATGTCACTAATCAGGAGCGTTTCACTTTTGGCTCTCTAGACTTAGCTGATGGTTTGTCTTTGGTGCCGGTAATACTGGGTTTATTCGCGGTTGCAGAAATGTTTGAATTATGGCGGCACGGTGGTCCACTGGCCAAAGACACTTTCAAAAGATTATCTGCACGTGAAACACAAAAACAGATTAATCACGGCATCGCATCTGCGTTCAGGCGATGGGGGCTGGTAATGCGGTGCAGTTCGATTGGAACATTGATGGGATTAATCCCGGGCCTTGGTAGCGCACCTGCCGCCTTTGTCGCTTACGGGCATGCGAAACAATCCTCTAACGATAAAGAAAGTTTCGGCAAGGGCAATATCGAAGGTGTTATGGGTTCGGAAGCGGCCAACGATGCTGTAGAGGGAGGGGCATTAGCGTCTACCGTTGCGTTTGGAATTCCAGGCAGCTCATCCATGGCGATTTTGTTAGGTGGTTTGTTTATTCTCGGTTTAGAAACAGGCCCACAAATGTTGACCACCAATCTCGACATCGTATTCATCATGATCTTCACCATCATTATCGGAAATCTAATCGGCACTATAGTAGGTATGTTTTTGATGAATCCTCTTGCTCGTGCTACGAGCATTTCCGCAACTGTTATGGTGCCGGTATTACTAGTGATCATACTTACGGGTGCCTATGCCTCAGATCGATCTCTTTTTGATATTGGTGTTGTGCTCGTTTTTGGAGTGCTGGGCTACATCATGAAAGTTTTAGATTATTCAAGAGCAGCTATGTTGATTGGATTTGTCCTTGGCTTTGCGGTGGAAAAAAATCTATACCTCGCCTTGTTGCTTGATGGTCCTTTGTTCTTCCTTACTCCAATCCCATTAGCCCTTTCTCTAATTACGATCGCGTTTCTTGGCTACAACATTAGAAGTATTGTCAAAGATCGAAAAGTGGGTTCGGCTAGTTGAATACTCCTCGCGACAATTCTGAATCTGTAGATCAAGAACCTGCTGAACATCAGCAGAATTCGGCTGACTTTAAAACTACAAATGAAGAAAGTCGGGTTCTAGAAATCTGTTTTGGTATTTTTTTAACATTGGTGGTGCTTTGGGCATTCATAGAATCGTTTAGCTACGATATCGTATCGTCGCGGACGCCGTTTGTCATTATGGTGCCGCTATTGCTGTTGTTGGCAATGCATTTAAATCGATTGCGTAACACCGTGTCGTTGGCTGAAATACGCTTACAACTCAGCACAGCGTTGAAAGGCGGCAATTCAACGTTTAATAGATTGGCAAATCTGTTTTCATGGATGGCATTTTTCGCAGTGGGTATTCTGATTTTAGGCCACTATCCGGCGATGCTAATATTTGTAATCGCGCTACTACTAACAGCTGGTAGACGCGATTGGAAATTAATCGTCCTGCTTGGAGTTGTCACTACCGTGGTAATTTTTATTCTGTTCGAGTTCGGTTTTAACATCGAGCTTTATCGCGGATTAATACTCAGGTACTTCACCGGATACAACGATTTCTAAAATTCTCAGTGTTTTAACTGGAGACCAGCATGCACGATTTAGTAGGTAAGGTGCATTGGCATGAACCAACAAAGGGTCGTGCGGGATATGGAAAATTCCTTCAGCCAAAGTCTGACTACGATCAATTCATGGAGGATGATGGTTTACCGGTGTTTCGAGGTTTAGGACTGAGCAGTGTTAAAGATTTGGAGCTTGTAGATTGGCCTAGAATGGGTGGGCGCGGACACTATATACAATTACATGGAACAGAAGGTAAGTGGGGATGTTACGTTATTGAGGTACCACCAGCTGGTGCTTTGCTACCGGAAAAACATATCTACGAAGAGATTTATTTGGTTGTTGAAGGACGCGGTACCACGGAAGTTTGGCTCGAAGAAGGCGGCCGTAAACACAGCTTTGAGTGGCAGAAAGGCTCTCTGTTTTCGATACCGGTTAATGCTACTCATCGCATAGTTAATGCCACCAACAAAGGGGCCTTGTTAATTGCCGGTACCACGGCTCCAAATCTAATAAACTTACTTGGTGATACTCAATTTATTTTCAATGCGCCGTTCAATTTTACCGACCGCTTTTCAGACGCTGATACGTTCTATGAGCCCTCTGAAGACATAGAACCAGATCCGATACGTGGACTTGCCATGCGGAAAACCAATATGGTGCCCGATGTGGTGAATTGTGAATTGCCTCTTGATAACCGGCGCTCTCCGGGCTATCGACGCGTGGAGCCCTTTATGACGGGCAACAAATTTTACCTGTGGTTGGGGCAGCATGAAACTGGGCGGTATTCCAAAGGCCATGCGCACACGTCAGCCGCCGTTCTAATTGGCCTGCGAGGCCAAGGGTATACCTACACCTGGCCAGAAGAGCTAGGGGTTACGCCCTGGGCGGATGGCAACGGTGATCAAGTACAGCGGATTGACTACGGACAGTTCGGCATGGTCAGTGCCGCGCCGGGCGGCGCGCGCTGGTACCACCAGCACTTTAATACTTCCGGTGAACCATTTCGCCTGTCGGCATGGTTTGGACCTAACCATCCGAGTTTGGTTACGGGATTACGACCCGGAGCCACGCAGATTGATTACACCGCAATGGAAATCCCGGAAGGTGGAACATCCATTCCGTACTGGATGGAGGATCCGTATATTCGACGGGAGTTTGAGAAAACCATCGCTACTAACAAAGGCAAATTTCGAATGGATATGTCGTTGTACGATAAACCAGTCGACAACGCTCCAACATGAGTACGGCGGAGGATGATTCAGAAGGTGGCCGATTATTTTTCTCAGGCGCGGAACGCAGCCTTGTTGAAGAGGACGAAATCGAACTGACCAGTGTTGGGGTAGATATTGGTTCTTCGACCTCGCATTTATTGTTCTCTAAAATCACGCTGGAACGGTTGGATAGTAAGTATGTGGTTGCTGCCCGTGAAACTCTGCATGAATCTGACATATTGCTGACTCCCTATACGAATGACAATGAAATTGACACTCAGCTGCTGAGTGAATTTGTCGATCAGGCTTACGATAATGCGGGATTGCAGAGTGCCGATGTGGATACCGGCGCCTTGATTCTAACTGGTGTTGCACTTAGACGGAAAAATGCTCGAGCGATTGGCGAGCTGTTTGTCAGTAATGCAGGGAAATTTGTAGCCCTTAGCGCAGGTGACCGACTGGAGGCAGTACTAGCGGCGCACGGCTCCGGAGCCGCAGCGGCGTCTCGGAACGGCAGAACGATAGCAAATATCGATGTCGGCGGAGGTACGACCAAGATATCGGTGTGTAAAGCCGGAAAAGTTTTTGCGTTAACAGCGGTTGAGGCCGGTGCGAGGTTGGTAGTTACTGATGCAGCGGAAACGGTTGTCAGAATAGAGGACTATGGCCAGCGGTATGCTGATGCGTTGAATCTGCCACTGTCCACAGGCGACACTCTTGATCAAAACACCAAGCGGCGACTCGCAAAGCGTCTGAGTGAGGTGATCGTTGATGCGGTGCGGGGTGTGGCTGATTCTTGTTGGCTTCGGTTGGATTCACTGCACACTGATTTACCCATAGACGGTGTGCTTTTTTCTGGAGGTGTCTCGGAATTCATCTATGGCAGATCCAAAGCTGAGTTTTTCGATTTAGGCAGCGAGCTTGCATCGGCGTTGTTGGAGTCGCTTCGTTGCTCTGGCATAGCACTACTAACACCAGAAAACTTTGGTTCGTGGTCTAGAGGAATACGTGCAACAGTGGCGGGTGCTTCGCAATACACCGTACAGCTAAGCGGAAGCACAGTGTATCTTGATCCGCCTGGTGCTGTGCCGGTAAATAATGTCGCCACCATACAACCGCGACTTGATCTCGGCGAGGACGAACTGGATGCCAATATAATTGCCGAAGAGATAAAGGTAGCCTTGCAGCGTATCGACTTTTCTGTCAACAGGTGTGCAGTAGCCGTTGCCTTGCATTGGCAGGGCTCAGCAACCTATCAGCGTCTGGACGCTCTTTCACGTGGCCTTACAACCGGGCTCGACCCCGTGCTGCAAGAAGGTCACCCGATGATTGTTGTCACTGACGGTGATATTGGTGGGTTGCTTGGTATGCATTGTCGTGAAAATAAATTGCTCGACAACAGCATAGTATCTATTGACGGAATCGAGCTAAATGAGTTGGATTTTATTGATATCGGCGAAGTTTTGTTGTCAACCGGCGCTGTTCCTGTAGTGGTGAAGTCGCTAGTTTTTCCGAATAGCGGCGAATCAGGCGACAAAACTGGTGTTCGAGCCAACGGAGATGTCGCAGCGTGAATACCAGCGATGCGAAAACGCCACCGCATTCCGTTACGTCAGTATTTCCTGCGTTGTTCATTCTGTTGTTCGCCATCGCGATGCTTCTATGGTCACAGGTGTATAGCGAAGAGTCCAAGCGTTTTCCAACCGTGGTATCTGGATGCCTGGTAGTTCTTGCACTAATCGATTTTTGGAGTCGTTCGGGCCTGCCGGGACAAAAAGCTGTCTCAACGTTTTGGGGTGCAGGTTTTACACGGCGTGAGATGAGTCATAACCCAAGTTTGTCAGACGAAGGTCAAATGTTTAAGTGGATTCTAATTTGCGTTTGCTCCATAGCCGCGTTTGGCATTTTAGTGGCAGTACCTATTTTTTGCAGTTTGTATACGTGGCTGCGAGCCAGGCGTTCGATAGTCACAGCTGTGCTAGTTGGTACAGGTGTTTTTTTGTTCGAGTTCGGTATCTTCGAGATGTTGCTCGACTATGAGCTTTATCGCGGTTTGTTGTTCACAGAAGATGGTTTCGAGTCCTGGTAATTGTGCAGGATTATTCAATATTCTCAGGAGAAATGTAATATGAGAAAACTGTTTAAAACAAGTGTTGCAGCCGCTTTAACTCTGGCTGCATCAACAGCGGTGGCCGACTTCCCAACTGATAAGGAAATTACGTTCGTCATTCCTTATAGTGCCGGAGGTGGCTTCGACACGATCGTGCGTACCTTTACACCAGCCCTGGAAGCGGATTTGGGTACATCGGTTGTTCCCAAAAATATTAAGGGCGCATCTGGAACGCGAGGTGGACAAGCCGTTGCTCGCGCCGACGCGGATGGCTACACCATAGGTATTTTTAATATTCCTGGTCTGACAGTTAGTCAGGTAATGGACCGGGATATTGGATTCGATCTAGGAAAAATAACGTGGATTGCCAACCTTGCCTCAGTTAAATATGCCATCGCCGTAAAATCCGATTCTGAAGTTAATTCTCTCAAAGATCTTTGCGATCTAGATCGCCCAATCAAGCTCTCTGATACCGGTAAAGATTCAACTTCGTCAATTACATCCGTTATCGCGTTCGATATTATCGGCTGCCCTATCACCAATGTGACGGGTTATGATGGTTCAAATGACACCATGATTGCGGTCATGAGAGGGGAGGTAGATGCCACTTTAAAACCAGTTTCCTCACTGGGTAAATACGTTAAGTCGGGCGATTTGCGCATGATAGTTACACTTTCAGATGAATCACTTGTAGAGGGCGTGCCGACCACAACTGAATTAGGCTACCCAGAGCTGGCAAGGTTTGGTTTGAACCGTGTTGTTGGCGGACCCGAAGGCATGTCAGCGGATGTGGTAGCACGTCTTCAAGACGGATTCAAGGCTGCCATCGAAAGTGAATCGGTGACCGCATGGGCGGCGAGTTCGAGAACGACTTTGAACTTTATGAACGCAGAAGATACAGGCGCAATGATGGACACATTGTCGAACTTCTATTTGCAATACAAACCTCTACTCGAAGCTAAATAAGCTCTAATTGATTGGACTTGGTAGGAACGAGTAGATGGGTTTTGATGCGCTATTGGGTGCGATGCTGCAAATGTTTACCGGAGGCAGCATCGCCTATTTACTCGGAGGTACTTTACTTGGGTTGTGTTTCGGCCTTATACCAGGTTTGGGAGGCACTACCGCGCTTGCGCTGCTAATTCCAATCACATTTGTCATGGCGCCGCTGGACGCAATGTATCTGGCTGGCGGTGTCATGGGAGCCACCTCGTTTGGTGGCTCCATTACAGCTATTCTTTTGAACACTCCTGGCACCGCACCAAACGCCGCAACAACTTTTGATGGATACCCGCTAGCTCAGCAGGGTAAAGCTGGATTAGCCATCGGAGCGGCAGCATGTGCTTCCGCGTTAGGCGGTGTGATCGGTCTGTTTACATTGATTGTGTTTATTCCGCTGGCAAAAGATATTGTCCTAAGCTTCGGACCCTCCGAGTTTTTTTTGTTGACGATACTCGGACTCACAGCCAT
>JAHQVR010000222.1 GCA_019634245.1 Gammaproteobacteria bacterium | reverse complement strand
GGCATTAAACGTGTGGAAGAACTCTTCCTGGGACTGCTCTTTGCCGGCAAAAAACTGAATATCATCGATGAGCAGGGCGTCCAGATTCCGATAAAACCGCTTAAATTCGTTCATTTTGCTGTGCTGGATGGCACTGACCATCTCAGCGACATAACGCTCTGAATTCAGATAGAGCACTTTGGCATCGGGTTGCTGGGCCATGATCGAGTGACCGATCGATTGCATTAAGTGGGTCTTACCCAGGCCAGAACCGCCGTAGATCAGGAATGGGTTGTACGCGTTGCCAGGATTAGAGCCAATTTGCATGGCCGCGGCACGTCCCAACTGATTGGATTTACCTTCTATCAACGAGTCAAAAGTGAACAGCGGATTTAATCGAGAATCGTGTCCTGTGACGGTTGAGGCCACTTGCGAATGAGCCGGTGCAAAGCCTAGAGAATGCGGAGTTTCTACGGCTATATGGGTGCTAGAACTATTAATGGCAGCTGCAGGAGAATCCTGCGCCAGAGAGGCTGCGGATGGACTCAACGTGGGTTCAGCACCCGTGCCTATGACCAGCTCAACTTCGAGTTCATCAAAGTCAGAGAGGCTGGCGACCAACTCTTGGATTCGTGGGTAGTAGTTATTCTGGACCATATCCAGCACAAATCTGTTAGGGGCCATAATGCACAGTCGGGCATCGGTCTGATAGGCCTGTAGCGGCCGAATCCAGGTGTTTAACTGAAGTTCTGAAAGCTCCGTTTCTAACCTTGACAGGCAACTGTCCCATAGCGAAGCACTCAATTTTTTATCCCACTCTCTGCCATAACAACCACTTACTATGTACTCGTAAAAAACTCATGAATCAGTGCCAAAAAATTGCTGCAACCAGACGTTGCAATTACCCGCAATTGATCGGGCCGAGAAGGTTACGCTAAGTCTGTGGATAAGTTCAACGAGTATATTTTTCGAAACGCTATTGACAAATCATAAGTACGCAAAAACACCGTAAAAATAGGGGTTTTTTAATTTGTTGCGGCCTGTTATTTATTGCTCATCACGGTTAAAAAAGGACCTGTTGTTGAAGGTGTCAGGGTTTATTTTGAACAGTGTTAATGAGCGGTTGTACAGGTGAATTGTCGGTGCGAAAAACACCGATTAAAAATCAACCGATGTATCGTCTGGCGGCGAAATTCACGGATGTCCAAGTGGCGATTAAAGCTATCGTGCTGATGAGTGATGCATCGTTTTTTAATCTCACCAATGATCGGGATCTTTTGATCGCTTCTGCGTTCATTGCGGTTTTCCGAAAATAGCTGAACCCGAAGACCCCGATTTCGAGCCCAACACTTGTGTCCAAATTTCTTCCGATCATGATTGACCTCAGAGTTAGATTTGCCTAATATTGCGGGTTCGCTTATCGCCCGAGCAACCGGGCTCCGTTACCGGTTACAGTCAACATGAAACGTACATTCCAGCCAAGTCGCATTAAGAGAGCTCGAACCCACGGTTTCCGTGCCCGAAAAGCTACCCGAGGTGGCCGAGCCGTGTTGCGAGCTCGACGTCGAAAGGGTAGAGCGCGACTGAGCGCCTAGCGCATCATTGAAGAGCCCAGTGGTTTTCCGTGCCGCTGGAAGATGTGACCCAGCAGCGCCTCCCCAAGAACCAGTCCGTTTCGACGTCATTTCCTCGTCATGCACGGTTGCTAGATAAAGCGGCGTATGGGGCCGTGTTTCGAAGGAGTCGTCGGTGCTCGGATCAATACTGGCAGGTGCTGGTGCACCCTCATTCGCGCGATACGGCTCGAATGGGGTTAGCCATTGCGAAGAAGCGAGCGAAACACGCGGTAACGCGAAACCGTATCAAACGTATAGCCAGAGAGTCCTTCCGGCATCATAGAGGCTCTTTGTCGGGGTTGGATGTAGTGGTGATGAATAGAGACGCTGCTGCTCAGGCGAGTGCTGCCGAATTGCGGGTGGCACTGGATAAGCTTTGGAAACAGGTGATTAAGGTCGGACATTAAGCCACAACACTATGCTGCGACTCATATCAATCTACCGCCGTTGGATTAGCCCGTTCCTGCCACCTCATTGTCGGTACTATCCAACCTGTTCCCAGTATGCCAGCGAAGCCGTGTCAAGATTTGGGCCCTGGAAGGGTGGCTGGCTGGCGGTCAAGCGCATCGTTCGGTGTAATCCGTTTTCATTAGGTGGTTTTGATCCGGTGCCTGAAAAATGCGGCTGCCAGGATGCTCAATCACCCACTCGCGAGATTCAATCCTGATGGAACAGCAACGCATTCTTCTTTATGTGGCGCTGAGCCTGGTAGGGCTGATGCTCTACAACCAGTGGATCATGGATTATCGGACGCCCGAGCCTGTGGTGACCGAAACTACTACGGTGACCAATGCCGATGGAACCACCACAGTTGTGGAAGCACCGGCCGATCTGCCCGCCGCGGCTGCCGGTAACGCGGCCGCGGCCACGGCTACAGCCACCAGCACGGAAGCGCGATCGATATCGGTCACCACCGATATCATCGATGTTCAGATCAGCACGCAAGGTGGCACGATCACCCATGTTCAGCTAATCGATTACCCGGTCTCCATTAAGGACAGTGAAACGCCGTTTTCGTTAATGAGCAGTGACCCCGCCCATTTTCTGGTGGCCGAATCAGGTCTTCAATCCAGAAAAGGGGTTAAAGCGCCAACACACCGGGAAATCATGACCAGCGTCCAGGAAAGTTACACCATGGGCGAGAGCGATACTTTAGACGTGCCTCTCACTTGGGAAGCCGATGGAATCACAGTCACTAAAACACTGACGTTTACTCGTGGCAGTTACGAGGTGGTGGTTAACTATGACATTCAAAACACCTCCGATACTGACTGGGTGGCGAATCAATACCGCCAGCTCAAACGTAAGCCGGGTACCAAGGATGAAAAACAACAGTTTCTGAACACCTACATTGGTGCGGTGGTAAGCACCGAAGAAGATCGCTACAGCAAAGTGTCGTTTGGCGATATCGAAGATGAGAATCTCGATATTGATGTCACTAACGGCTGGGTGGCCATGATTCAACATTACTTTGCCTCTGCCTGGTTACCACTTCCCGATGAGACCAACAAGGCCTATACGCTATATCTTCAAAATGAAAATCGTTATGTCGTCGGTATGGTCAGTGGCAGTCAAACCATTCCTGCGGGCAGTCAGGGAAATTTCAGCACCAAAGCCTACATCGGACCGAAAATTCAGGAGAAGCTCTCGGCCGCTGCGCCGCATCTTGAGCTTACGGTCGATTACGGCTGGCTAACGATTCTCGCGCAACCGCTGTTCTGGGTGCTCAAAACCTTGCATGGCTATTTGGGTAACTGGGGCTGGGCCATCATCGGCACCACTTTTTTGATAAAGGCGGTGTTTTACAAACTCTCCGAGGCCGGTTATCGATCGATGGCCCGCATGAAGAAGCTGCAGCCTAAACTTCAGTCGCTCAAAGAAAGACACGGTGACGATCGCGCTAAGATGGGTCAGGCGACGATGGAGTTGTATAAGAAAGAAAAAGTCAATCCGCTGGGGAGTTGTTTCCCGATGCTGGTGCAAATACCGGTGTTCATCGCGTTGTATTGGGTGTTGTTAGAAAGTGTTGAGTTGCGGCAAGCGCCATGGCTTGGCTGGATCAAGGATTTGTCGATTCGCGATCCGTTTTTTATTCTGCCTTTTATCATGGCCGCCACCATGTATATCCAGCAGAAGTTAAACCCGGCACCGGTTGATCCCATACAGGCCAAGGTGTTTCAATTCCTGCCATTGGTGTTTGGTATTTTCTTCGCGTTTTTCCCCGCCGGATTGGTGTTGTACTGGGTGGTTAACAACACGTTGTCCATTATGCAGCAGTACTACATTACGCGACTTGTATTGGGTGATACGCCGGAAAAATCCAAAAAAGCGACTCCCTGATTCTGGATGAGCGACCGACGCGACACTATCGCGGCGGTGGCCACAGGGTCCGGCCGGGCTGGTATTGGTGTGATCCGCATCAGCGGTCCTGACGTTCCGAACATTAGCCGCGCCATTCTAGGTGAGCCGCTTACCGCTCGTCACGCCTGTTATTTACCGTTTCTATCCGCAGAAGACCAACCGCTGGATGTTGGCATAGCGATTCGTTTCGAAGCGCCGAATTCCTACACGGGTGAAGATGTATTGGAACTGCAGGGGCACGGTGGTCCGGTGGTGTTGGATCTCGTTTTAGCTCGCGTGTTGGAGTGTGGTGCTCGCGCGGCTCGCCCAGGTGAGTTTACCGAACGCGCTTTTCTGAATGATCGAATGGATCTGGCCCAAGCGGAGGCGGTGGCCGATCTGATTGATTCAAATTCTAAATCGGCTGCACAGGCAGCGGTACGTTCGATGAGTGGCGAGTTCTCAAAGGCGGTGTATGGGATTCGCGATGAGCTAATTGCACTGAGAGTGTGGCTGGAAGCTGCGCTTGATTTCAGTGAAGAGGAAATCGACTTTTTATCCGACCCGGAACTCAAAGACCGAACGAGTCGATTAATTCAACGCTTTGATGATTTGATCGCGAATGCCTCCCAGGGACAAAAATTACGTGATGGTTTAAGCGTTGTGATCGCAGGTGTGACCAACGTAGGTAAGTCGAGTTTATTAAATGCCTTGAGCGGCAGCGACACCGCTATCGTTACCGATATTGCCGGCACCACACGAGATGTGTTGCATACGGAGCTGCTTATTGACGATGTACCGATGCATGTTATTGACACGGCAGGGCTTCGATCCACTGACGATGTGGTGGAACAAGAGGGGATTCGTCGGGCCGAGCGTGCAGTGGAATCGGCGGATCATGTCTTGGTGGTAGTGGATGCTAGTCGACCTGAATTACCCGAGTTGGATCAGCGAATCGATGCACCGTGCACGTATGTGTTGAACAAAGTTGATCTCTTGGCAGCCGCCGACCCCATAGCCGTAGTGGCCAACACTCTACCCATTGATGCAACAGCGTCGGTGGTTGCTCTTTCGGCGAAAACCGGTGAAGGTTTGGCTGAATTAAAGCAGCACTTATTGTCGCTGGCAGGCCAGGATCGTTCATTGGAAGGTATCTATCTCGCCCGTCGCCGACACCTTGAGGGCTTGCATACAGCACAAGCCTCTACTGAACGGGCGTTGGAACATTTGCAGACAGGCGCTCTTCCTGAATTGGCCGCCGAAGAATTGCGATTGGGACTGCAAGCGTTGGACGACATCACTGGCCGCTTTGATTCTGAAGATTTGCTTGGAGAAATTTTCTCGTCGTTTTGTATCGGGAAGTAGCAGTTGATCTTAACGCTGTACCCACAGTCTTTTTGTACGCAATAGTAAAAACCCTAATCTCCTGAATCGAAGATCCGTTGCGGCGATGTGTTAAGTGAAGTCTAGGGTTTTTCCATATTGTGAGACTCCGGGTTGCCCAGTACGCTTCTAGTGGTGTGTAAAGGAGGCTTTTGACCATGGGGCCAGCGAGCAACGTCGGGAATACCAATTCAGGGCTCAGCAGTGTGGATGTGGGTAAGCGTCAACGAGAGGTGGATGCCACTCAACGTAGCACCGCAACTACTCCCGTTCTGTCTAGCGGTAGCTTATTAGCAACGTTAGGTGAGGCAGCCCGTCGGAAAGTCTTTTCAGAACAAGAACAACAGGGTCGATCGAGCTCAGCTGAGGGTTATAGCGCCACAGCTGATTCTGCGCAGCGCACTAAAACTACCGACCCTGCAGCGGTTCAAGTGCAGCAACAGTTCCAAGAAGACTTTGCACAAGCTGCCCAGAATCACGACGAGTTTCATGCACTGATGCGACAGGTGTATGGCGAGAATTACGACTACGCGGCTGCTGAAAGAATGCGCCAACAGTCGTTGGAAGGTGATTTTAGCTGGATGCCGACCATTGTGGTAGTTGACCAGCAGACGTTGAATGATCACTCTGGCCAACAAACCGGTGGAGTCCCTGGTGGCGCCTACAGTGCCGAAACCGACACCATCTACATGAGCCGTGAATTGCTGGAGTCAGACCCTGAGGCGGCATATGAGATTTTCTGCGAAGAAATGGGTCACGCGATTGACACCAGGGTTAACGATGCCGATACCGCTGGCGATGAGGGTGAGCTCTTCTCAGCACTGTTCCGAGGTGAAGAACTCACTCCTGAAGAGATTGCTCGCATAAACGCCGAGAATGACCACGGGACCATCATCGTTGATGGACAAGAAATTCAGGTGGAGTATGGCAGTAACCCGATCAAATCCGTGATAAACGCTTTTACCAGCATCTTCAAAGGTATCGGCGGCGTATTTTCGAATATGGCCAGTAGCTTTGCGGACTTTGTGAGCGATGTTTGGAGTGCGCTTAAAGAGGTTGTTATCAAGATTCTCGATAGCGCGATCATGAACATCATCATGACGATTATTAGTTTCATCCCAGGCTTAAACATCATTGCACTGGTATATCGAGTCATCCAAGCCGTACGCATGATTTACATGGGTATAAAACACGGCAGCATTTCCATGGTGTTAGCAGGCATTGCAACACTTGCTTCAGGAGCCGCTAAATTGGGCACTGCGATGGGCATGTCGGCTAAGTTTGTAGCCACCGCTTCGCGCATTGCTCAGGTGGCAAGCCATATGAGTAAAGTGTATGCAGCCTATTCTGCAAGAGACTTTGGCGCAGCCTTTTCCATGTTGTCAGGTTTTCTAGGCGACACCAATGCGGGCAAGTTTTTTGGGTATGTTGGCCGAGCCTATGATGTTAAGAACGCGATTGATGATAAAAACTACCTCTCTGCTATTGGGTTAGGTGCTGATTTATTAGGCGATTTACCGGGGCAGGAATTCGATCAGTTTTTTGAATCAGTGGGGGAGCATGCTGAAACCTTTGAAGCCATATCAGAGGCTGTAAGAACAGGAGATTTCAGTAAGGCGGCGGAGCTTCTGATGAGCGAATACGGTGCCGACATGGGATTGTCCACTGAGCACAGAGAACGAGCTATTCGCCTTGCCGAGACCTTTGAAAAATTAGCAGCTGTTGAAACTTTAATTAGTGACGGTGACTACACCCAGGCGGCGGACATTTTGTTCGACGCAGCGGATACCTTTCTGCCCACTGAAGCCAGTCGTGAGTTTTTACAAAAGGCCGGTGACATGGTTTCCCAATTGGCCAAAGTTGCTGAACTGGTGGAATCCGGGGACTACCTCACCGCCTTAGACCAAGGAGCGAGTCTGCTCGGGCTCGACATTGATCCAACCACGCAAAAAAGAATTGATGAACTGATGGAGTTCGCTGAGAAAGCGCAGGCAGCCAAAGACTTGTTTGAAGATGGGGATTACATCGGATTCATGGAGGCGACGGATGCGCTACTAGGTTCTCCACTGGGTGAACAAACCAAAGCGGCGCTTCGAGAGTTAAACAGTGAAGTCGAAAAAATAGTGTCTATCGTCGAGGTGTTTGAATCTGGAGATGTCGCTGCAGCGCTGGGTCTGACAGCCACCTATTTGGGGCAACCGCTGAGTCGTGAAGCATCCGCTCAGTTAGAACAACTTCAATCCTTCATTCAAAAGGCGGAGGAACTTAAAGACGCTATCGATTCCAACGATGTCTCCAAGGCTCTGGATGTCCTCTCAGAGCTTGCCAACATTGAAATGAATCCTAAAACCAAGGCTCGATTAGAAGGTGTTGCACAGTTTGCTCAGCGAATTGAGACGTTGAAAAAAGCGGTGGATGAAAAACGGTATAGCACTGCATCACGGTTAGCGGCTGATATAGCGGCCTCTGCTGGAGAGGCGTCTCTTGCACAGTCCTTACAATTGTTAAGCGTTTTACTCGCTGGCCGTATTGAACCGGACTTTCGTACACCACCGTATATCCCTGAGTACGCTACTGCCTAGGTGATAACCGTGACGGACGCTTCGACGCAGTCATCAGGTGTAATTTTGACCCGTGACCACAACAGGTCAAAAGATCACACGTTGAAACCTGGACCAGGCCTACCCTATGATCGCTGGAGCGCTCGATGTGTTGCCGGTTTATTAAGAGTGTTGTGTCTATTGCCTTTTAGAGCCAGGATGCAGGCGGGTAGATGGATTGGGCTACTCATTTGTCGCTTTAACAAAGAAGCACACAAAAGTGCCACTCGGAATATTTCGCGAGCATTTTCGGATAAGAATAAACAGCAAGTTCAACAGTTGGCGAGACGCTCCCTTGAACACCTTGGGTATTCCATCGCTGAGTTTGCCACTAGCCTGTATTCTTCTGACCGATCCTATTCACACCGTATCAAATTTAAAAACCAACAGCATTTAGATGATGCATTCGCGCGCGGTCGCGGTGTTTTGTTGATCATGCCCAATAATTCGGTGTTGGATATCTGTCTCCAGGCAACTGCCTCAAAGTGGCCATTGGCTGCGATGTACAGTCGTGTCGAAGGTGAATTCGAAGCGCTTTTAACCAAACAGCGAAAACTTCATTTGCAGACTTTAATTCCCAACGATAATGTCCGCGCTATGGTGCGCTCACTCCAGCGCGGCGATATCGTTTTTTATTCGCCGGATAGGGCTGTACCCAGATCTCTTGGTGGGCGCCCCTTTCGGTTGTTTGGTCTACCGGTATTAACCACAACGGCAACGGCCAGAATGGCCCATCTCAGTGGGGCGGCGATAGTGCCGGTCGCTGCCCAGCGAGATGTTGAGAATGGTCACTATTTAGTGTGTTTTGAACCAGAGCTGGATACCACACAGGGTGTCGATCAGCTTACCCAGTCGATCAATGACTGCTTTGAACGTCAAATACTTCGATGCCCAGAACAATACAACTGGGGCGGTGGGCGCTTTAAATCTCCTTACTAGTGTTTCTGAGCCGCTTGCGGTCATCTTAAAGACACAAAGTCTAGGGTTTTTCCATATATACAACCCCCTCACCAGCTGATTTAATTGATGTCGAGATAAACAAACCGGGCTTTGACCCGATACGGCTAGTCAGAAAATTTTTCAGGAGAAATCCAATGTCCGATAGCACTATCCAGCCATTTCACTACGACTTCGCCACTGAGTGGCAACGGTTTGCCGATGGTGAAAGAGAAATCAACGGCATGTCCATGGAGGACCTGATCGAGCAATTTGGTTGTGAAGATTGTGGCGATGCGATTTTCAATGTGTTTCTCAAGGAATTCATAGCGTCGGCTCGTGCAGATGCAGCAGGCACTCCGATAGAAGACGACGTAAATGCGTATTTGGATGGCATTGAAGGAGAGTTCAGCCGAGAAACCAGTGATGAGTTACAAGACGCAGTGGACAACCTGATGATGTACTTAATGCGCAGCTTACTCGAAGAGCAGCGTGAAGAGCAGGCCCAATCCATGAACGGCGGAGAAGCTGGCGAGGCAGGCGGCTCGGGTGCAGCAAGTAAATCGAGTGGAGGCTCTGGCGGCGGTGCTGCCGGAGGAGCAACGCATTGGCTGGCCATTTTAGCCAGAGCAATGGGTGATGCAGCCGGTAAACATTTAGAGCGTGCAGTGCGACTGGGTCAGGAAATAGCGAACATTGAATCGACTGACGACCCTGCAGCTGACGCTCGAAAGATGGCCGGTTTGCAAGCTGAGATGCAGGCAGCCACCCAGATGTTTAAAATGGTATTTGAAGCGGCAGCCACATTGATTAAAACCACTGGCGAAGGTTTCGCCACTATGTCAAGAAAGCAATAAGCTTTTCGATAAGTACACTAAGCGCTTCTCGGGATTCCCTGAGAGGCGCTTTTTTATGTCCGGTGTGCAGGCGTTCCTGATCCCTTTGCCTCGAATTCTGACGAAAGCGCAATTTGACTCCTCGCATTTTTAGAACTCTATCTTCTTGAATTGACTCGGTGCCTGGTCGATACTGTATTCATTGCCTTTGCAGTTGATCCTGTCATCATATGCGACCCCTCAAGAGTTGTTCGGCTTCCTTGTTATTCAGTCTCTCGCTGACTGCCTGTGGTGGTGGCAGTGGTGGTGCTGGCATGGGAATGAATCCAGAAGCAAACCTGCCGCAAAACTTGAATGGAGAGCTTGCCGGTCAGCTTGTCTTTGAAAACTATGTACTGGACTTAAGCACCGGTGTCAGTGTGTCTTTGGATCTTCTGACGACTGCCGGGGCTACGACTCCATTGTCAGCCAGCAGTAATGGAACTGAAATTTACAGCGTCACCGACAGTTGCCGTAGCGGCCGACCGCAAGGTCTGTCGTTCTCGTGCGTATACGTTCGATCCGATCAGGGACTGGTTCAGGAAAAGTTTGAAATCCCGTTTGAGGGTCTCATCGGTGCACCAAATGTGTCACCAGATGGTCAATTAATAGCGATAGAAACCAGAGATATATTACTCACTAATGAAGAGCTTCTGTTCTATCGGGGCAACGGGGATTTAGTGACTAGCTTAATTGCGCCTGATGGGTTCGATTGGCTCAATGATGGCCGAGGGATTTATACCAGAGATCAGAATCTTTGGATAACCGCTGAGAACCTAAGTGACTTTGACGGCTATTCAGTTCTTAGCAGCTTTAGCGTTGAGGAAGGTAAACCGCGGGATATTGCGGTAAGTCCTGATGGTATGCAGGCGGTGTTTAGCCTGGAGAATAGAACGCTGGACG
>JAHQVR010000221.1 GCA_019634245.1 Gammaproteobacteria bacterium | reverse complement strand
GGGATACTGGCGCTTGAGAATAAGGAGATTGGTGATCCTTTTCTAGATAGTGGTGTCAAGCTATGCATAGATGGTCATCCGTTGGAAATTGTTCAAAAGATGCTGTCAAAAGATATCAACCTGACATTGGAAAGGCAGAATGTTGGTATCACGATGTTCAAATCTATCGCTATTGCTGCACCGGCGATGGGGATGATTGGTACGTTAATCGGGCTAGTGCAAATGTTGGCAAATATGGACGATCCAAAGTCCATCGGCCCTGCAATGGCGGTTGCACTTTTGACCACTCTCTACGGAGCAATAATCGCCAATGCGATAGCTGGCCCTATTGCAGCGAAACTAAAAACAATTAGTGATGCTGAACGACTAAACAAACTACTTATACTGGAATCTATTTCCGGTATCCAGGAGGGTTTAAACCCACTCGTACTGCAGCAGCTGCTGACAACCTATTTGCCAGAGAATCGTCGTGAGGCTCTTGTCGCCAACAAAGATAATGGATAAGGCACGTGAGTAGTTTTGATGACGAGCCAGAAGAAGAGGTAGAAGAGGGGGCCCCGGCGTGGTTAGCGACATTTGCTGATTTGATGTCGCTACTGATGTGCTTTTTCGTTTTGCTGTTGTCATTCTCTGAAATGGATATTCAGAAATACAAGCAAGTTGCGGGCTCGATGAGTGATGCATTTGGTGTACAAAGAGACATTAAAGCGGATGAAATTCCGAAAGGAACATCCGTTATAGCTCAAGAGTATTCTCCGGGAATCCCGCAGCCGACTGTAATGGATGTTGTCAAACAACAGACAACCGATGACACAAGTAGCTTCGTTCAAGTAACAGAAAGTATCAGTGAAGACGTTTCAGAGTTACTAGAATTGGCTCGGGATGAGCTAGAAAGCGAAATTGAAGTTCATGCACTTGAAGTTATCCCGTATAACAATGGCGTGATGATAAGAATCCAGGAGCATAATTCGTTTCCGTCAGGTAGTGCTCGAATCAACAGGAAGTTTCAAGATATATTAGATAAAATTGTAGTTTTACTAAACAAAGTTGATGGAGCCATTGTTGTGGCTGGTCATACCGATAACGTTCCGATTTCATCTGAACAATTCCCATCTAATTGGGTATTGTCCGCTGCCAGAGCTGCAACGGTAGTTCACTATATTGTTACACAAGGTCTAGTAAATACTGAGCTACTCGAAATACGTGGGCATGCGGATACGCAACCAGTGGCAGATAACGATACCACTGTTAATCGGGCTAAAAACCGTCGTATCGATATTAATATAGCCGCAAGTAGAGAGGAAGAAGAGTGAGCATAGAGAAAAATCGACGTGCTTATTTTCGTATTGACGACGAAGTTTATTTGCATGCAAATAAAGTTGACCATAATACGGTTGTCGATATAGAAGAGCATCGTGAGAACTTCCGTCAATCTACAATGCTGTCGGCAAGGTTTCATAAACAACGCGAAGCCATGGATCCGGTTTTAGAAGCAATTAAAAGTCGCGATGCTGACGTTGCCAACTATTGTTTGATGCTGTCGGAGCAGGTTGATTTGTTGGTAGATAGTTTGTTGCCGGTATCAGTATTCGCATCAAATGAGCCTTTGCAATCGGTCAATATATCTGCTGTGGGTCTGCAATTTAAATCTCAAATTGATTGCCAGGTGGGAGATGTATTAGAGATAATCTATGTATTGTTTCCTAATCGAGATTACATTCCGCTGCTTGCTGAGGTTGTAAGATGTGAGCGTGACGATATAACCGAAGACAATAAAATATCCGTGAAATACATCAGTATCGATGAAGCTGATAGAGAGCTGGTGATTCAGCACGTTCTGCTAAAGCAGCGGCAAAATTTGCAAAAAAATAGATTAACAGGCTGAACTTGTTTACGAGTCTAGTGGTAGCCGTAAATGTTTGGTGATCGCGATAAAATGATGAGGTCGCCAGTAGCCCGCTTCAATAGTTGGCATTAGTATCATTGCTTCGCCACTGGAGGTGCTATGACTTACCCAGTGTTTGGGTAAATGAAAGAACGAATGTTCTGTACTAATCTCACCATTTTGATCAAGCGATAGATGTATTTCTCCCGTAGAAGTATCTCGGAAGGCCGGTATCAGCCCCGACATAACTGGCCGCATATCTCCGCTTACTGGTGTTGAAGAGACGAAAGATTCGTGCTGTCGCTGTGTTTCTGCATGCTTTTGCATAGCGTTTTATAACCCAGTACCAGATGCCAGTGCTTGCTTGTAGCCGGATTGCGCAGCCAGTTGCGCCCGCTGCTGCAGTTCTTTTTTCATCGCGGCTTTTCTTTCGTCAAGGGCGAGCTTTTTGATGCTATCGTCTAAGCCGATAATTTCATTTTTCAAATGTTGAAGAGCAGTGGAGTCGGAGGGTTCGATCTCACCGGGGTAGTCGCGGAGTACCTTTAGCCGTTTGTTGTCATAACTTAATACCGCATCCCAATCGCCTTGCTCTGCGTGTTTCAACATAGCTGTACTGATGTTTTTGAGTTTCTGTAGCGTCGTTTTGTTGCATGAAAGTTGCGATTTCATTGGCTTGACTCGGCTATTGTTATCTCGGACCAGGCTCCTTGCAAGCTGTTTAAAATAGATAAGCAGGCTTGCAAGTCTGCATTGTTATCGTTTTTCCTTTCTAGCTGTAGTTGGTCAACGATATAGGCATATAAGCTAAATAAATTACCGGCGATTTCATCTTCATCAGGGCGATGCAGGGAGGCTTGTAGCTCATTAATAATTGCAACACTTTTGTTTATATGATGTGTTCTGAGCTGTGTGTTCTGAGTATCCGCGTTGATTAAAACTGCAATAGAATCAATTGCGCCGATATAGAGCTGAGAAATCAAGCTGTGTGGGGTGCTGCCTTCTGCAATGCTTGCACGTTTTACAGATCGATAAGCATTTGCTGCCACATTCGTGTTCATAGATTACTTATTGATCTAGTTGGTTTACTAAATAACTGCTGGTAGATTGCAGTTGCGATACCAACTGATCCATTACTGTGAATTGTCGTCTATATCGTGCCTCAGTATTTTCAAGTCGGTAGTCCATCTGTTCTACACGACTGTCTATCGTTCCCTGACGGTTTTCAAGGCCTTTCTGCCTTCCTGCAATTATGCCCTCTACACCCGTGAATCTGTCTATAGCGTCTTCGATTTTGGTGGAAAATCCTGTATCAAGTGTTGCGAATGCTTCGATAAAAGACTCCATGCCACCAGCTTGCGCGTTTTCTAGTCTTTTCTCATCTATGCTTAGAGCACCATAGCGATCAAAGGTGAATCCCAGATCTAAAGGGTTGATGCTTTGTCCATCGGGTAATTCTATATCTTGGATGAATATGTTCCGTACGGCCGCTTCCGCGTTACGTGGTAACTGATCGCCTTGTAGTTGATCAGAAGAAAGACTTTCTAAGCCAGTACGAAAGTCATTGTAACTTGTCACAAAGGTATCCAGCGATTCCCGTAGACTTTCGGTGTCGCGTTGCGTCTGAACATCTGCAGTACCTATAGCTTTAAGCTCCAGTGTAACGCCTTCGATTACGTCAGATACAGAGTTGGAAGAGTTAGTAACAGCAAAGCCATCGACTATTAATTCAGCGTCAAGCGCTTCTGTAATCTGCGTTAGGTTGGAAGCAAGTGAGTTTGATCCACTAACGGAAATCGCGTTGTCAGTGCCGCCTTCTCTAGCGTTGAGCACTAAACGACTGCCGCCATCAACATTGAGTATGCTAGCCGAAATTGAAGTATTTTCAGTAGCATCATTAATGGCATCGCGAAGTCCAACAAGCGTGTTGTTGGTACCATCGACAGTGATATCAAATGTATTGTCACCTGATGAAAAACTCATCGTACCTGTTGTGATCGATGCTTCTGATGAGGCATATAATCCCGAAGCCACACGATGATTTTGCGCAAGGCTTAACACCTCGACAGAGTGAAACTCCGCAGAAGAGCCGCCTGTTGCTGTGGCAGTAAAGACATCTTCATCAGTGGTACTAGCCTGGAATGGGCCGAAACGAGTATCGTCGCCCAACAAGCGAGCGGAGGTAGCGAGATCAGTCATGGAACTTCTAACAAGTCCCATTGCGCTGATTTCTACATCTAACGTTTGTCGACGACTGTTTAGCGCTTCGATCGGCTGACGTTCGAGTTCCATTAAACTGGTGATAATGGATTCAACGTCAATACCCGACCCTACACCTGCTGCAGTGATCATAGATTTATCTCGATAAGAGTCGAAATCCCTCAGGACCTAAGTCCCGAGGGTATCTCGAGATCTCATATCTCAACTTAACCCAACAGTTGCAATACGCTCTGAGGCGCTGCATTAGCTTGGGCGACCATTGCATTACCAGCTTGCTGCAAGATCTGAGATCGAGTCAACGCTGCTGTTTCGACTGCAAAGTCGGCATCCATGATGCGTCCGCGTGCTGCCGCTTGATTTTCCATGCCAACCTGTAGGTTGTTGATTGCACTATCAAAACGACTTTGTACCGCACCATAGGACGCACGCTCTGTTGTAACTAAATCAATAGCTGTATCAATTGCGTCCATTGCTGCAGCTGCCGTTGTTGCATCTGTGATATCGCCACCTACTGCAGTAATTGCTGTGGTGTCTATATCAAGAGTCTCACCGGAATTTGCACCAACTTGAAACGTGAACGTACCAGCATCTGCGCCGAGAATTGCATTACCATTGAATGCAGTCACTACAGAGATACGAGTAATTTCAGCGTCAAGTGCCTGGTATTCAGCGTCCAGATTTGCGCGATCAGATGCACTGTTAGTACCGTTTGCAGACTGCACAGCGAGTTCACGCATTCGTTGCATCATGTTACTTACTTCTTGTAAACCACCTTCGGCTGTACTAGCTAGTGAAATGCCATCGTTTGCGTTGCGTATCGCGACATTCATACCCCGTACTTGGGTATTCATACGTTCGGCAATTGCAAGTCCCGCGGCGTCATCTCGAGCACTGTTTACTCGCAGACCCGAAGATAGGCGTTGCATGGATGTGGCCAATGTGGATTGAGTACTGTTCAAATTTCTTTGAGCAGTTAAGGACATTACGTTTGTATTTATAGTTTGTGCCATCTATCTATCCTAAGTAGATTCCATGTTTACGAAGTATGTAGCATCTTTTCCTAAGAATAGTTTTTTAACGCTGACTATCGCCCATACCAACATGTTATCGGGACGTTAGAAAATTCCCTTAGTGATGTGCATCATGCTTCATCTTAAAGAAAGTTGAACAAAGACATGTTTTCGATACGTGCGTAAGATTTTTGTAACGTCTCTAAAGATGTTAAGTTAGTTTGCAGTTGTATAACCGTTTCAGTTATGTCTGCGTCTTCAATATCAGCAGTTGTGCGACTCAGTTGGAGGTTAACTGCTTCGTTTTCATTTCGTGCAGAGTCGAGAGTGTTAAGACGTGCACCAACCAGGCTGCGTTTGTCATTTAAGTGGCTTAATGCCTGATCTAAGTTAACTAAAATTGAATTTATGTTTTGTTGTTGCAAGGCTTTATCTGCTTCAGATATAGGGTTATTCTGCATGGCTTGTGCGAAATCATTAACCATTGAGAATATATCCTGGTTGTCGCTAGGCCGTATAACATACGAGTCGCCATTATTTGCCAAACCTGTGATGTCAATACTAATGCCGTCAAATTCTATAGAGTTACCACTTTCATAACTTGCACCAGATATAATGACCGCGCCCGAGTCAGTATTCGTAACATCGTATGTTGTTGGGGATGTGAAAACGACTTCGTATTGAGACTGGCTGTACGCGCTTACATCGGTTACTTCACCGGCAGAAACAATTGCAGTCCCGGTGTTGGTAGGAGAAGATGATGTTTGGAATACACCATTGCCATTTCGAATCCTTTGGAAAACTTCTGCACCCGAATCGCCAAGTTGTATTTCCCGACCTAATCCGATTGGTAAGTTATTATTGTCTTCGCTGCCAGCATAAACTACTGGAACTTGCCGATGAAATGGTTTTACGCTGCTATTGCTACCGCTGAAAAGGTAATCACCGTTTGCATCGCGGCTATTTGCTGAGTCGTAAAGCTCGTCAGTTCTTTGAACGATTTCAGCGGCAATGGCTGATCGAGTGGCATCATCAACAGGCCCGCTATTGGCAGTAAGTGTAAGCTCGCGTAGTCGCATAAGCGTTTCAGTTACCGCCGCAATTGCAGTTTCCTCCAGGGCAAGCCGGGATTCTGCAGTGATTGCGTTTCTTTCATACTGCTCCAGCTGGCTTTTTGCCTCATTTAGTCCAAGAAGCTGACCGGCAAAGGCCGGGTCATCTGAAGGGCGATTAATGCGCTTACCGGTTGTTATCTGCTCTTGGCTCTTGGCTATTTCTATTTGCCGATGCATCATTTCTGTCGCCATGCGGTTAGCAATTTGATTGTTTGAAATTCTCATGGCTTACCTTGAGACCGCTCCAAGTAGAGTTTGAAACAGTGTGTCTGCTGTAGAGATTATCTGCGCCGATGCCTGATAGGCTTGCTGAAACCGCGTCAGATTGATAGCTTCTTCGTCTAAATTTACACCTGCTACTGACTGCAGGCGCTCGACTGCATCCAGTCGGATATTATCCAGTGCGGCAGTGCGTGTCTCGAGTGTTCTAGTTTGTCCGCCTATGCGCGAAACCAAAGCGCTATATCCCTCATTGAAAGTTGCGTTACCGGTCATTTCGGGTGACAGTTGCAGAGCTGCCATCGCTAAACCATTGCCATTGTTTCCGTTGGCAGTGGTGTTCGGTAGCACGGAAAATTCATCGCCTGTCGTTGGGCTGCCATCCAAGCTTACCTGCCAGCCGTTAAAGTTTATTGCGTCGCCATCGGCGTAAGCTATTCCAGCAGACAACACTGCGCCACTGGTGCTGTCGATTAAATCATAAGATGTGTCACTACTGAATTGTATCGTTATCTCGTCTTGTAAGGCCGGGTTATCTATATCATTAACGGTTGGCATAACGATTTTTGCATTACTTTGGTTGCCTATACTGCCGGATGCTCGAAGGGGGCTGGATAATGCCAGATTGTTTGCATCGTTAATTTCGCTTTGCATAGTGGCGGCCGTGCGACGAACCGGGGATACTCTAAATGTATCTCCAACTGCCGGAGTGCCAGTTATGCTTAATTGCATCCCGTCGATTGACAACGGCATACCGCTATTCGTTGTCGACTGGTCGCTCAGCCTGGTAATGGTGAAATCGGTGCCGGTAAAACGAATATCGTATTCGGTTGCCTGTACCTGTGGTATATCTATAAAACTAGATGATAATGTTGCAGTCCCGGTGTTTTGATCATCGGCCATGACATTGGGTAGAGAAACACTAAAAAGATCTGTTCCTGCATTCCCGTTTGAATCGATGCCTTGTGCATGTTGCGTATTCATACTGTGACTAAACTGCAGAGCAATGAGTCCCAACTGGTTCATACTGGGTTTTAACGTTTGATTTTCGAATTCGAGTAGTCCACCGATGCTGCCACCGCTTAATCGGGTGGTAATGTTTTGCCACGATTGGCCTTGCGAAATTTCGATCTTTAATAAATCCGAAGACAGCGGATTAGCTGAGGTGCGCAGCTCACCAACGGAAGTCCCCACTATGAGTCCGACTCCATTGCCCATAAAAACGCTGACTGAGCCATTGTCCTCGTCAAGTCTGGTGATATCTACGTATTCAGATAGTTGATTCAGCAGTGCATCACGTCTATCGAGTAAATCATTCGGTTCGTTACCGAAACGGCTAGAGCCGGTTGACAGGATTTGCTGATTCAAACTAGCTATATCGGCCGCTAGTTGATTTACCTCATTTACCGCCAGACTGGTTCGTTGATTGACCTCTTCTTGCGTGTTATCTAGCTCTAGTTGCAGTGCTCTAATTCGGGAGCTGACATCTTTTGTTGTGCCGACCAATACCTCTCTCGACGCGCTTGAGTTCGGGTTACTGTTGGCATCTTGAATAGCATTGAAGAATTCGTTTAGCACAGGGGTTAAGCTTAAGGCGTCATTTGCAACCATATTATCGATACGGCTAGCCATTGCATGATGAGTGCTATGTTGTGAATGCGCGCTGGTTGATTGAAGAATCTGCGCCATTGCAAATTGATCGTGTATTCGCTCGACACCAACAGCACGAACACCGCTACCCACATATCGGTTGTTGGATAGTGTGGGATCGATTGTTTCGAGTTCAAGACGTTGTCGCGAATATCCTTCAGTATTAACGTTGGATATATTGTGCGACGTGGTGGTTAAAGCTCGTTGGAAAGCCAACAAACTGTTGCTACCGTTGTTCAAGAGATCAGTCATAACGCTGAACCCTGTCTTATGCTTTTAATTTGTTGCAAAACATCGATGGCTTTGTTTGCGTATTCGGGGTCTGTCGCGTAACCGGCACGTTGCAATTCACGTAAAAATGCCTGATTGTCCGAATGCGCTTCAAGCGTGTTTTGGTAACGTGGATTGCTGAGTAGAAAGTCTGCAAAATCATCTACAGCTGACGAGCTGTTTTCGTATTGCCTAAACGCTGCATCAACCTTGACTGGATTATTGTCAATGTATTCTGTCGTTTTATGAATGGTATGTGGGGTAGTGCGTTCGTGTGCTTTAATGCCAAAAAGGTTGTGTGAGCTAACACCGTTTTCAGATTTTATTACATGCTTACCCCAACCGGTCTCGAGGGCTGCAATCGCAATGATGATATCGGGCTGCACTCCAAGACGATTAGCGTTACGTCTGGCATCCGGCATCAGATCATTTATAAACTCTCTTTTTGTTTCGATTAAAGAGGTGTGATTCGTATCCTCAACAGCATTAATTACATTATTGTTTGATTGATAGTTATGGTTTAGAGCTTGTGTGTACGTGCGAGTTAATTGGTTTGTTTGTGCTCGATATTGATTGATATTGGCAAGATCTGTAGGTAGCCGGCCATTGCTTGCTAAAGTAGCCGGATTGTTGGACAAAGCCTGCATATTGCGCTCGACATTCGAAAACGAAAGATCAGCCTTGGAGTTTTCCACACCGGCCTGGGCGTTCAATTCTCTGCTTATGGAGCGAGCGACTCCTAGTCTACCGGACTCCGAAATGACATTAGCCAGTTTTTGATCAAACATGTCGTCATACATAGCACGCTCGTTCGAGGGCTTTTCACCCAATGTCGTGCTTCGCATAGCTTTGAGCATGTTGTGTATTAACAGCGCTTCAAATTTCTTAGCGACCTTTTCGGTATCTTCGGTATTTCTTAATTCCTCTACATTCGCCACGGTGCTGCCATCGTGCAAGCCGATCACCGTGCCTGGCGAGCTGAGTGGCATGCTTGTAGAAGCTAAAGTGCTCATCTTATATGATAATTAATTCTGCTCTGAGTGCTCCGGCCTGTTTTAGCGCCTCAAGAATGGCAACCAAATCACCTGGTGCTGCACCCACGTTGTTTATAGCCTGGACTATTTCGGAAAGTGTTGTACCTTTTCCTAGCTCAAACATCCTGTTGTTTTCTTGTTCGACGGATATACCGGTATCAGGAGCTGCGACTGTCTGCCCTTGGCTAAGTGGGTTGGGTTGGCTAACCGTTGTGTCTTCATTGATAGTGACTGTCAAACTGCCGTGCGTCACGGCCGCCGGGCCCACAGTTACGTTGCTACCGATTACGATAGTGCCGGTGCGTGAATTCACTATAATTTTCCCCGCGCCTTGTGCAGGATCAACATTGAGCTCTTGTATTAGCCCTGTGAATGTGACTTTTTGGGTAACGTCGCTTGGCGCGGTAACCGCGATGGATACGGCATCGAGTGCCACTGCGGCATCCATATCGAGAAAAGTATTGATTGCTTCTACAACTCTATAAGCCGTAGTAAAGTCAGGTTGGTGCAAATTAAAAATAATTTCTCTGCTTTCATTAAATGGAGAAGGTACAAATTTTTCAACCGTTGCGCCATTTGGGATTCGTCCGACACTGGGTACGTTGATAGAAACAGAAGAACCATCTGTTCCCGCTATACCCAAGCCGCCTACGGCAAGGTTGCCTTGAGCGATGGCGTACACTTCTCCATCTGCTCCGCGTAAGGGTGACATTAACAAACTGCCGCCACGTAGTGACTTTGAGTTACCCAGGGACGAAACGGTGATATCAATTTGTTGTCCAGGTTTGGTAAACGGCGGTAATACAGCGTGAATTGAAACAGCTGCTACGTTTTTGGGCTGCAATGTAATATCAGGTGGGATGGTCACACCGTATTGCGTCAGCATACTGCGCAGGCTCTGTTCAGTGAAACCCACTTGGCTAGTTTGATCACCCGTGCCGTCTAAACCCACAACAAGCCCGTATCCTAAAAGCGGGTTGTCGCGCACGCCAGCGATAGCAGCGATATCTTTGATGCGCTCGGCCTGTACGGGTAAGGGTATTAAAACAATCAATAAGCTGAAAATGGCGACCGCTTTGTTGAGAAGTTTGATTTTCATTATTGATGGGTCCTTAAAAAGGCCAAAATGGGCTAAGAAATACCCGTGCTAACCAACCAGCTTGATTGGCATCCGCGAGGAGTCCAGTACCGCCGTAGGTGATGTGAGCATCCGCTATTTGTGACGAAAGAACAGAATTGTTCGGCGCGATATCCGTGGGTCTTATCTGCCCGGAAACTCGCACAATTTCGCTGCCCTGATTGAGCGATATCGTTTTTTGGCCCTTTATCCATAGATTGCCATTGGGAAGTTTGCGCGTAACCGTTACGGCGACGCTGCCACTGAGGCGATTGCTCTGGCTGCTATCGCCTTGGCCGGTGAAATCACTTTGCGACTGTAGATCGTTTGCTAGAAATTCGCGATCAAGTGCCTTGACTGGGCCACCCAGGATAGTGGGGCCAGGTATAGCGATCCCGGTAGATTTGTTTGTCGTGGTAGAAGCTGCTTTCGTGGCATCTGTACGCTCCTCTAGTACGACATTGATAACATCCCCAACGCGTCTTGCCCTAACATCTTCGAATAAAAATCGGTTGTTAGTGGATTTATAGATAGCACCATCGGCTACGGTAACTTCAGGCTCAGATACGAATATGACAGGAGGATCTTCATCTGGCTGTACTGGAGCGCTTACGCAAGCACTTGCTGTGTGCAGTAGTAAAACAGCAATCAACAGGCGAGGTAATTTGCCTGATACCGAAGTTGATTGGGGGCGTATGAGAACGGCTCGATAGAGATGTATCAGCATGTGCTTTACCCCGTTATTTATATAGATAGCTTTAGGCATGGTCTTATAAATTGTTATTGATGTACTGCAGCATGCCATCGGTCGTTGATATTGCTTTAGAGCTTATTTCGTAAGCACGTTGAGTTTCAATCATGCTGACAAGCTCTTCGACGATATTAACGTTGGATGTTTCGACAGATCCTTGAATAAGCGAGCCCAAGCCTGCAATACCGGGCGTGCCTTGTATCGGAGCGCCACTAGCAGCGGTTTCATTAAACAGGTTGCCACCAATGGCTTGCAAACCCGCAGGGTTCATGAAGTCCGTTATTGTCACGGCACCGACTTGTGTCATATTCGCAGTGCCGGGCAGCGACGCTGTAACCGTACCGTCTGCACCGATTGTGATGCTCTCTGCATTTTGTGGGATGGATATGGTGGGTTGTAGAACGTAGCCACTGGCATTCACGAGTTGGCCTTGCGAATCTAACTGAAACGAACCATCCCTTGTGTAAGCCAGGCCGCCATCGGGCTTGAGCACCTCGAAAAAGCCGCGGCCTTGTATAGCCAAGTCTAGTGCATCATCTGTTCGCGTAAGGTTGCCTTGTATAAATAATTTTTCAGTAGACACCACTCTTACACCTGTACCAACGCTTAAGCCTGATGGCAGCTGCGTATTTTGAGATGATTGTGCACCTGGTTGGCGTAAAGTCTGATACAGCAAATCCTGGAAAACCGCTCGATCGCGTTTGAATCCAGTTGTATTGGTATTGGCAAGGTTATTCGATATGACCTGCATACGAGTTTGCTGCGCGTCCAGGCCTGTTTTAGCTGTCCATAGTGCACCGTTCATAACTTTTTTCCTTATCTAATCTAATGTCTTTAATGCTTCAGATGACTATGCAATAGTTAGCTTGTTTGCAATAGTCTGCTAGCCTTAGCATCATTTTCTTGGGCCAGGTTCATCATTTTTACTTGTGTTTCAAATTGACGTGATAGCTCGATCATTGTGACCAGCGCTTCTACGCTATTGACATTGCTGGATTCGAGTGACTCTGAGGCGACACGCACACTACCGTCTGCTGGTTCCACTCCCTCATCGCTTACGAACAGTCCGCGTTCGTTACGAGATAAAGAGTTGGTATCTGGGTTGACCAGTTTAATTCGATCAACAACCGCCAGCTCAGCTTGGCTTTGACCGAGTGGTCTGATCGTGATGGTACCGTCGTTACCAATTGTTATTTCATCGTACGGTGAGACGCTGATCGGGCCTCCGTTTCCCAGTACGAGATTCCCTTTCGAGTTTTGTAGTAAGCCTTCAGCTGAAATTTTTAAATCACCTGCCCGGGTATAGGCTTCACTGCCGTCAACGTCTAGAACCGCGATAAAGCCGGCTCCATCTATCGCGATATCAAGGGCGTTACCCGTTCTGACCAGATTGCCTTGTTCAAAGTTAGAGCCAGAATCATTGGCGACAGCATAAACTCGACTTGGGTGACCGGGGCCGTACAAAGGGACAGCCGCCAATGAATCCATCTGGCTTTTAAATCCAGTTGTATTGACGTTCGCTAGATTGTGATTATTGTTGCTTTGTTTGAGCAATGTCTGGCGTGCGCCAGACATTGCCAGGTAAACCATCTTATCCATCAGCTTGCCCCTTGATTATGATCCGTCTATTAACGCTTGAGGTTGATGACGGTTTGAGTCAGGGTATCGCTCGTACTAATAACCTGTGCGTTTGCTTGAAAGCTTCGTTGTGCGCCGATCATCGATACTAGTTCTTGCGTGATATCAACGTTTGAAGACTCCAGAGCGCCAGATTGTAGTTTGCCAAAAGTGCTACCACCGGGTACGCCTGTAATGGGTTCGCCAGATGAGTAGGACTCAGACCAACTACTGTTTCCTATTTGTTGTAGTCCCTGCGTGTTGGCAAACTTTGTTAGTGTTATTTGCCCCATTATTTTGGCTTGGCTATTAGTAAACCGACCAAAAATAATGCCATCCGAATCAATGTCGAAATTGTTCAGGCGTCCTGCGGCATAACCGTCCTGGGATACTCTGTTTACACCAAATGGATTGTCGTACTGAGTACTATTTCCCAGATCGATCTCTACCGCCATTGGGCCGGCACCTGATAATGGCGTAAATACACTGGTTGTAATCTCACTGCCTGGAATACCGTTTACTGCTGCAATCTCACCGGCATCAGTAAAGGTAATTTCGTCACCACCGGGTTGGCTTACCTCCACATCATTTATGTAGGTGAATGCAGACCATGAATTGGGTGTGTCCTTATGGAAGTAGATCGACGCCACTTGAGGTGTGCCCAATGAATCGTAAACAGATGCTGAAGTTGAGTAATTAAAGGTTGATAGATCAGTGATATCGAAAGGGTCTAAGACTTCGGCATCAGAGTTTAGATTAAGCGATACTTCTAACTTCTCAGTGGCTCGTGGCGGCAGCTCTGAAAAGTCCAGCTTAAGATCGTTTTCTACAGGAATAATTTTATTGTCTGCATCTGTTGTGTAACCTGATAGCCGGCTCCCCTCACTGTTTACGATATATCCGTCCGGGTCTAGCCCGAAGGTGCCAGCACGGGTGTAGTAGGGGTCGTTACCATCGGTCATTCGAAACATGCCTTCACCGGCAATGGCTACGTCTAAATTATTGTTTGTGAAGCTGACGTCGCCTTGAGTGAATTCTTGTTTCATGGCGCTGTTACGGACACCTTGTCCAACAGCAACAGCGGAGTAGCCCAATGTACTTTTGGCGAATTCGTCAGCGAACTCGGCACGAGATCGCTTAAAGCCGGTAGTTGCGTTGTTTGCAATATTATTAGATATAACACCCAGTTTTGACGATGCGGCGTTCAATCCCGTTAGTGCGATTTCAACAGTCATAGTAAGTTTCCAGTATTATTTTTAGATTTAAAATTTGTTATTGAGTTAGTTTGTTACGACGGATTGCCTAATTTGCTTCACTTGGTCAAGCGTAATAACTTCGCCTTCGGCAGTATTCAATTGCACGGCTCCTTCGTCACCAAATTCAACCGAATCTACTTTACGAGAAAGCAGGGCTGGCACCGCAATACGCGTATCCCCACTAGCGGCGGTTATTTCTATGGTGTATTGGCCTGCGGGTAGTGCCTCACCTAGCGAATCATTCCCGTCCCATTGAAAATCGTGTCGACCCGATGCTTTCTCACCTAATTCTATTTCTCGCACCAAGCGGCCAGCAGTATCGGTAATTTCGATTCTCACGGATCCGGATGACGTTGGTAGTTCAAATCGACCTTCGACCATTTCGTCTGTTTTTAGGTGTGCAGTGGAATCTTCAACTAACACTGATTGGCCGATAAGTTGAGACGCTTGCAGAGTTTGGTTTGCGCCAAACGATCCGGTCATGTTATCTAACGAGTTTTGCATCCCTTCGATACCTGATACCGTACTAAACTGCGCCATTTGTCCGAGAAACTCTCCATTCTCCATAGGCTTGAAAGGATCCTGGTGCTGCAGCTGCGTCATCATGAGCGTCAGGAAATCATCTTGTCCTAGTTCGCTTGATTTCTCATCTGTAGGGCGCTGCTCTATTTGGTACTGCGATAAGCTTGCAGGAATTATTGAGTCAACCATTGCTATTGCCCCAGCTTGAGTGTTTGCAACATCAGCTGTCGCGTGGTATTCAGTAGTTCAACATTCGTTTGATAGCTACGAGATGCCGACATCATATTGGCCATCTCTTCTACAACATCAACGTTTGATGCGTAAACATAGCCTTGCTCATCTGCCATTGGGTGGCCAGGGTTAAAGCGCATTTCGGGCTCGCGCTGGCTTTCCACTATTCCTAAAGACTTAACACCGCCAATATGATCGTTAAGGATGGCGGCGAACACCGGCTGTCGCGATTTGTAAGCTTCTTCTGCGGACCCAGCAACGGAGTTAACATTGGCAAGATTACTCGCGGTAACATTAAGCCGAGTGCTTTGCGCTTGCATTGCGCTTCCGGCAATATCAAAGATACTCTGCATGATATTTACTCCCCTCTTAACGTTCTAATAATTGAGCCGACTTTACTGCCTAAAAATTCCAGGCTCGCCTGATATCGAACTGCGTTTTCAGCAAATCGCGCTTGCTCGGC
>JAHQVR010000220.1 GCA_019634245.1 Gammaproteobacteria bacterium | reverse complement strand
CCGTGCTTTGAACCACCATGGTTTGTACCCAGAACGCGCATCCCACCCAGCAGCACCGCCATCTCAGCAGCGGTGATACCCAGCAGTTGTGCTCTATCGAGCATTAACTCTTCGGGCCCTACTGCATTCTTTTCTTTCTCAAAGTTGCGGAAACCGTCAGCCAGTGGTTCGAGAACCGTGAAGCTTTCAGCATCTGTCATTTCCTCAGTCGCATCACCGCGACCAGGTGAAAATGGAACAGCTACAGAATGACCCGCTGCTTTGATAGATTGCTCCAGACCCACGTTACCGGCCAGAACAATCACGTCGGCAATTGATGCGCCTGTTTCAGCAGCGATAGGTTCAAGTGCAGCAAGCACCTTGGCAAGGCGCTCAGGCTCGTTTGCAACCCAATCTTTCTGAGGAGCCAGGCGGATGCGCGCACCATTGGCACCACCACGCTTGTCAGAACCTCGGAATGTGCGAGCACTGTCCCATGCCGTTGAGATCATGTCAGCAGCAGAAAGACCCGTGGCTGCAATCTTCGCCTTTACAGCATCAACATCGTATGACGTTGAACCTGCTGGAATGGGATCCTGCCAGATCAGATCCTCGGCAGGCACATCCGGCCCCATATAGTTTACGCGGGGCCCCATGTCACGGTGAGTCAGTTTGAACCACGCACGTCCAAACGTATCGGCGAAGTAATCAGGATCTGCCATAAACCGCTGACAGATTTCGTTGTAGATCGGGTCGACCTTCATTGCCATATCGGCATCGGTCATCATCGGATCATGATGAATGGATGGATCAGACGCATCTACCGGCTTGGCATCTTCCGGCATATCGACAGGCTTCCACTGATTAGCGCCCGCAGGGCTCTTAGTCAGTTCCCATTCGTAGTTGAACAAGTAGTCGAAATAACCCATATCCCACTGCGTAGGATTTTTCGTCCATGCACCTTGAATACCCGATGTGAATGCATTGGCTGCCTTGGTATTGTGGCCTGGATTAGCCCACCCAAAACCTTGTGCTTCAACCCCTGCCGCTTCTGGCTCTGCCCCAATGTTGGCATGGTCACCACCACCGTGTGCTTTCCCCACTGTATGGCCGCCACAGGTTAGCGCTGCAGTTTCACCTTGAGCGTGAAGATGTACTTGAGGCGTTACAGTACTCTGCATGGTTGTCTCAGGAGAGAGAAATCGTACTAGCAACGGGATGAAGGTTCTGTTGGATATGAACCTGTCACCTCGTTGGCAAACTAGTTTAGCGGACGCGGGTATAGAGGCTGTTACTCGCATTGTCTACGGGCTTATCAAGAAATTTTTTATATCTGCCTATCTGCTGTTGCCTCTACTCGCTGGCAACAGTGCGGAAACCATGATTGACCGCATCGAACATATCGAGATATACAAAGTGTGGGGGTTCCTACTAGTAAGTTATTTGATAATCTATATCGACTTTAGTGCGTACAGCGATATTGCAATCGGCTCATCGCGAGTACTTGGTTTTAGAATTATGGAGAATTTCAACTGGCCTATATTCAGTACTAATATTTCCATGCTGTGGAAACGATGGCATATGACACTTAGTGGCTGGTGTCAGGCGTACGTATACATGCCATAGCCTGGGGCTTTATCAAGGGCTTGGCGTTGCCATTTTCGTTAAGTGGAGTCAGATTATACTCAAACGCAAGTGGAAAATTCCTAAAACTCCGCCAATAGCATTACTCGCCTGCCTTATTACGAATACCTGGATGGCCGGTAGCTTTGCATTTACGGTGACTATAACGGACGGCAGTATTACTGATGTATCAAATGCACTTCGGTTGTTGGCTAAGTGTGTAGGTCTCTAGCGTCGTGCGCCAAAGTGGTACACTGCAGCAAGCCGCCTCATTAACTTTTTATACCTTGTGACCACAAAGAAACAGCTCTTACTCATGCTGATATTTCTCGGCATTGTTGATGCCGTGATACCGCTTTTTCCTATCGTTGCTTTAATACTGATATATGTCGTGTTGCAACGGCCACCCTGGTTTTTGCAACAGGTTAAAGATATCTACAGTTAAGTGTTGGATTTAGGTTAATGACTTGGTGATTTGGCTGCAAACGCAAGCCAAATCACTGTGTCGCAGTTTACATTTCGTGGAGTCTAATAATTTCTTTGGAAGATTCTTAGCTTTCCGTTGGCATTGAAAAAGTAATGAATTACCTGCCAAAGATCCCTCCTTTGAATTACCACACAAGTGCCTGAGGTGCGCCTTGAGCAAACTCGTTGTGCCGTCCGCTGATTGTTGTACATCTGACCGCGAATTTTTGACTTAGCGTTGTGATCCAATAACTCTACAGAAGATTGAGATATTCCAGACAACAATTCCGGGGTTGCCTTGTCTTGCGCAAATGCAAAGGAGGACATTAGGCTCAGCGCAATCGCGACCAATAAATTTTTTACTAACATAGAATTTCCTCTCGTCCTTAAAGGTAAATCTGAGCCAGTGAGATCTGACCCGAATATTGTGACTTCAGGCAAAATCCACTTGCACCCAGAATCAAATCTCGAATGAGATTGAAGCCGTACTTTACCACGCCACGTATTGCAGTTCTAACACCAAGTCAGGGTCAATCATAAGAACATTTTGAAATGTGAATATTCACATTGACAATTATCTTGAGAAGGCAACAGCGGCTCAATACTCCATTTGGTGGTATCCGAAATCAACTTCACCCGCATACGCGCGTAAGCCTTTTCCGCTGGCAACTATGGACTCTCACTAACAAGCAAAGCGCAGGGACAACGGCTGTACTTCACACATGGCCGGGTCGCTGTATGTTTTGGAGACCCTGGAAATCTTTCTCCGTTACTAGATAATTTCTGGTTGTTTCGTAATGTAGTATTCTATCCAAGGTCTTGGGCTAATGTTTTATATATCTGTTAGTTGAGAATTGTTATTTAAATGCAATAGGTTGAACTAACGAGCGAAAACTGAATGCCTGAAATGCCTTCCCCTACTGACGTCCTCCAGCGAGTGAGGTACATAAAAAGATTTTGAGAATATTATGTTGACTTGCCAACACCAGCGCCAGGGTAGAATTGCATTCAAGATCTGTGTTTATTACGATGATCAGATTAATTATTGAAATAGCTGTAGCCGGCAATGTTTTACGACATGTTTGTAAACTATCTCAATCGAGGCTATAAATAAAAAGTATGGGTAATTGTAAATTTATAATTACCACTGCGGTCGCTATAGCCTGCGGGTATATAAGCTATGTTGGTTCTAATGAGTTACTGTTGAATTGCCACACAACTGACGAAACTAATTCTGTTACAGATAAGACAATAGAGCTCGCTTGCGAATCAAGTTCGTTAAACGATCTAAACCAGCCAATTCATTCGGAAACGATGGCTGATGACGAAACATCTTCAATTCAGCAAGTTGCACTCAGCAGCACGATTGGTGAAGAACCTCCAGAGGACATCAGTCGTTTGTTCCTTCGTGATTCGGAAGTTCTGCTAAAACCGAGGGAAATTCAATTATCAACAGGGCTCAATTACAGTAAGAACGATCTCAATGAGAACTTGCGCTTAATTCGCTTTCGTGATGTATCTATTCCGTTCAGCATCAGTGCAGGTATCACTGAGCGATTAGAAGTTTTCGCAACGTTCCCGCTTTTATACGCACAAAGTGAATTCGTGGCATTTAACGACTCTATCAAGAGTGATGACAATGGAATAGGGGATCTTACAACGGGATTTTCATACAAGCTGGTAAATGAATCTAAGGCATTTCCTAGTGTGACTGGTTCCATCAGCCGGACAATACCTACTGGTAGCAAAGAAGACCTTGAGGATTCCAGCTCCGTTAGATTCACATCGAATGTTACAAATTTTTCGTTTGGTTTAAGTATGACGAAATCTGTTGATCCAGCAGTACTGTTTGTAAATCTTGGTTATGACGAAAATAGCGCATTTCGCGAAGATTCTATTCTTTTTAAGCCAGGCAATTCGATTAATTATGGATTTGGTGCAGGGTTCTCCATAAACAGCGCAGTCTCGCTCAGCGGAAGGTACTACGCCAGTTATGTGAAGGATAACAGAGTGGGCGATGTATTAGTTGTAGGTTCTGGCAGTGAACCTACAACTTTCAACATAAGTTTGAACTATCAAATCAATAACAAAACACGGCTGGAAACCAGTTTAGATTTCGGCCTAAATGACGATGCAAACGATTCGGCAATCGGGTTTTCCTACATTTATACACTGCGTAGAAACAGGTCATGAAACGCCCGTTTTTTTCTATATTGCTCGTTTTATTCTGTCTATTTTGTTTATCAGCATGCGGTGGTGCTGCCATACTGAGTAATGGTGGTCATCCAGTCAATACAACAGATGGACGCGTACAGACGTGGAAAGAGCTAAATTCTCAGAACATTATCATGCAGGAGTTTGACTACTCTTGTGGTGCGGCGTCTCTAGCGACATTGATGCGGTATTACTTTGACGATGACGTTACTGAATTAAGCTTGTTGGAAGATATCAACAGAATTTTTTCTCTTCAGGAAACAGAAATTATAGAGAAAGCAGGTTTGTCATTTTTGGAATTAGAGAGATTGGCCCAATCAAAAGGATACCAGACTGGTAGCGTTCGATTAGACATCATCACTTTGGCAAAATTGCAGGGACCCGTTCTGGTATTTGTTCAACCCAATGGTTACAAACACTTTGCTATCTACAGAGGCATAGTTGAAGATCGTGTCTTTCTGGCAGACCCCAGTCGCGGAAACATCAGATTATCCATAAGTGAATTTCTTAAAGAATGGCAAGGTGAAACATTCGTGCTTGGAAAGGATGGATTTGGCCTTCCGCAAGAGCATGGCCTGACTGTAAACCTTCAACCCGGTTTCCGTAATGAACTCAATGTACTTCGAGAGCCTTGGAAAGCCGCGCCTAACATTGCCGGAAATTTGTGATGAATAGAGTAGTTTTTTGCCTTTTGCTGCTTGGAGCAGGTTTATTGTCCATATCACCCATGAATGCCAGGGCAGATGATCTATTAGCTCAAATTACTGCAAGTAAAGTTCAATCAAAACTAGGTTCAGAATTACAACGTCTCTCAAATCAATATTCCCTGGCGGTTAAATCCGGCAGTAATCTTTCTGCAACACCGGAATTAGTAACAATTGATGCCACTGCAAAAACCAATGTCAATGAATTGTTAATGGATTTGCGTTTAATCGGTCTGAAGCACGGTAGTGCTGCTGGTCTGGTAGTTTCCGGCTCTCTGCCATTGTCTTCTCTTACAGAAGCAAGCAAATTAGAGTCACTGCATCACGTTACGCTTAGTCGAATGGATGTTCGACAAGGCAGTGTCACGTCTCAGGGTTTTACTGCAATGCATGTGGGGGTGGCAAATACAGAATCTAGCCTCGACGGAACTGGAATTACTGTGGGGGTGATATCTGATAGTTATAATTGCTATGCAATAAGCGACGATCCGCAAAAGCTGCAGAGAACAGCAGAATTGGACAAGGCCAGCGGAGATATCCCTTCAGACTCCTATGCGCTGGAAGAAGCAAATAATTGTTCGTTCAGAACCGACGAAGGGCGCGCATTAATGCAAATAATTCATGATATAGCACCAAAAACAAAACTTGTATTTCTTGCAGGTGGTAATGGAATAGCGCCTGTTGTAAACGGGATCGCAAGATTAATCAACGAAATTAGAGTAGATATTATAGTAGACGATACCGCGATAGGATCTGAAACCTATTTTCAGGACGGCTTAATTGCGCAGGCAATAGATAGCGCCGTACAGCAAGGCGTAACATACATCACCGCTGTCGGTAATTCAGGACGAAATTCTTATCAAAGCCGATATCGCGAGGTCATAGATAATGCCTTGAATATCAATGCACACAATTTTGCTGAAAACGGTCGAATCGATGTACTTCAGAAGTTTACTTTACCCGAAGGAGCAACCATTAATCTGAGCCTGCAATGGTCTGATCCGGCTTATTCCGTCAGTGGCCCCCCCGGTGCTCAAACTGATCTAGATCTTTATATTGTGAACGAGAAGGGTACTCAAATTGTAGAGTCCTCCGCAAGTATAAATATATCAAAGGATCCCATCGAGTTTTTATCATTTACTAACCCTGAAGGTTCTGATCAAAGCAGTTTTAATATAATGATCAGCAAGTCACAGGGGGATTCCCCGGAACTTTTCAAATACATTATCGAACAACGGTTTGAGGGTAAAGTAGAAGAATATGAGACTGATAGTGGTACAACCGTTGGACGAGCGAATACTGAATCTGCAATTTCAGTCGGAGCTGTCGACTATCAGAAAACACCGGCGTTCGGGGCATCCACTCCTGTTCTTCAGTTTTTCTCATCCGCAGGAGGCGATACACCCATATTGTTTGGGCCAACCGGTAATCGCCTTGCCGCGCCTCAATTTAGAGCTAAACCAGATGTTGTAGGCCCTGACAATATAAATACAACATTTTTTAATTACCTTGATCCTGAAGGCGATATAGAAAACGATTTATTTCCCAATTTTCTTGGAACCTCAGCTTCGGCGCCACATGTCGCTGGCGTAGCCGCGCTGCTCTTACAGCTGAACCCAGATTTTTTACCTCAAGACATAAAAACAATTCTTCAAGCGTCCGCTATTGATGTCTTGCTTAGGGATGAGCAGGCTATGTCTCAACCGCAAAGTATTGGTACTGGTGTTGACGATGATTCGGGTAGTGGGTTTGTCGATGCGTCTGCCGCTATAAAGTTCGCGAGAAACCATGTGCCAACAAGACCTGATGATACTATCGAGCCCGGTACAATTAATCAGATAAGCGATGATGAACAAGCGTTGAGTGAGCAGTCATTTGTATTTACTGGTACAGGCAATATAGATATATATACACTTGTATTGATTATCTGTTTCTTTACGAGCTATCGAATCGCTGCAGCAAAAAAGTTTTAATATTTGTTCGAGGTTTTCTTGTAAAAATGCGCAAATCTTATCTGGTTGAATACCCCGCTGACAGTTGCCACACCGATAATACATAAGGCTGTGCCTATCACGACGTATACTGTAAGTGGCTCATCGAACAGCAACCAGGCCTCTATGGCCACTACCGGGGGTACTAAAAAGAACAATGTAGACACCCGGCCGGCTTCACCGACTTTTATCAGCCAAATGAGTAAGAACACGGCACCTATTGAAAGTACGAACACCAGCCAGATCAGTACAAACAGCAGGCGTGGTGTCCAGTCTATAGCGTAGGACTCCCAGATCAGTGCGAAAGGCACGTTACAAACGATTCGAAGCATGGGGAGAGGATGACTATGGCAACGATCAGCTTGGCAGGATCGGAGGATTCTCGTTGCATGCCGGGGTAGCGGTGAACACGCGTGAGCGCAAGAAGTTGGAACGTATTTGCCGGTATATCTCTCGCCCCGCGCTATCGGAGGCGCGATTGGAGCTGACAGATCAGGGTATCGAGTACTAAAGTGAGAGCCATGCCCGGTATTTGGGAAGTGCGTTTGGAATTGCGCGTTGAGGGAAAACCTTGCGCTGCTGAAACACAGCTAAACTAGGCGTCATCGAATCACGCAAGGATGCGTTTTGATGGCACTTCCACAACCAGACAGGATGTCTGGCGATGTTGTGCCTG
>JAHQVR010000219.1 GCA_019634245.1 Gammaproteobacteria bacterium | reverse complement strand
TTTTTTGGATTAACGTCTTGTTCAATCAGCCCTGTCAATCTAACTTGCCGATTAAATTGCACAGAACTACAGGCCAACAATTTAGTAATGTTTGAAAGTTCAGATGTAACCTGAATTTATACATGTCCTGAACTTATACAATTTATGTGTGCTATTCAGAACCACTGTTTTCGGTTTAGTCATGAACGCAGCAACTGCGGGTTTTTTGTATAACGTTTGTATATGTGTACAACGTTGTATAAATGTCATTACCAACGGAAAGTGCCGGCCAAATTAGATCATCATATTCGATCCGGCAATTTCCTCACCATCATCCAAACTGATCACAAAATTCCATTAACCAATATCATATTTCTATCCATCGCTTTAGATTTAACACTAAGAGCTTTGGCGTATGTATTAGATTGATACCATTGTTTTGCCTTTTCCATTGATGGAAATTCCGCAATCACTATTACTTTTGGATTCCAATCTCCTTCAATCACTTCGATTTCACCAGCTTGTACCAGAAATTTTCCACCGTATTGCGCTAATGTATGTTCTGATAATTCCAGATACTCCCTGAGCGTGTTCCGATCCTTGACTGTAACGTCACAAACAATGTACGCACTCATATTTTTAACTGCCCGACCGCGTAAAAAATTCGGCTTGTAGCATCACTGTTCTGTTGGCGCGTAATCGAAAGCACCGTCCATGGTAATGAATTCAATACTCTCTTCATCGGCTGTAGCGCTAACATGCGGCACACCCCCAGGCATTTGAAAATAATCACCGGGCTTGAGAACTCGAGCAGATTGACGATCACCATCAAGACCCCAATGGATTGAGGTTCCCTTAATTTGCACGATACGCTCACCCCGAGAATGCACATGCATGGGAGACTCGAATCCAGGCGGCACTCTAAATAAACCCCCAAATGGTCCGCTGTTTGGGTCACCCCAAAGCGTGGCCATCGCAAGTCCGTCGGGGTCTCTGAGATCGAAAGGTATCCAATCAACTTCCTCCAAACCAATCGTTAATACCTCACTCAGCTCCATAGAACTATCGGTGGTATTTGCAGCCTGTGTCCTTGTTGATCCAGCAGATATCCCACCGGCTATTACTATTGCTGCGATTAAACCCAACACCGGATTCCGTACATAACTTTTTGGCGATTTCATAAAAATGTTCCTTAGTTTGTTTGGGAGCATGAATATTGGCTGCCAAATGCAGATAAGACAATATGATAAAATTGAATTATTTGTACGAAATAATGAACAATGGCGAATGATAAGCATGATCTGAACTCAGTCACCGCATTTGTTGAGGTGGCACGCACTGGCGGATTTAGAAGCGCCGCGGTGGAATTGGGTGTCCCTGCATCCACGCTAAGCACTCAAATCGCGCGTCTGGAACAGGGGCTAGGCATTAAATTATTAGATCGGACGACCAGAACCGTCCAATTGACAGAAGCTGGCAACGTGTACCTGTCTGCTGCAAAGCCTGCGCTGGAAGCGCTGGCCGAGGCGGCGCAGACAGCAAAGGGTCAATCCGCTTCGCCTTCTGGCAAATTACGGGTGACGATGCCAACTGAATTTGGGCAACACTATATGCCCATCGTTTTTACGAAGTTCTCCAACGCTTTTCCAGATGTCACTTTGCAATGTGATTTACTTAATAGACGTGTAAACCTACTGGAGGAAGGATACGACGTTGCGTTACGTGCGGGTCGGTTAGCAGATTCGACGTTGATCTGCCGAGCCGTTGGACCAAATCAGCAAATGGTCACTTGTGCTTCACCCGATTATCTTGATACACACCCAGCACTTGCAACACCGGATGATTTAGACAAACACAAATGCATAACAATGAGCAAAGCACGAGGTACCGATAGCTGGAATTTTAAGACATCTAAAGGAAAAACTAATATAAAGATAACACCTTTTGCTTCAGTCAATAATTTCTTCGTTCTTAGAGATATTGCAATCTGCAGTGGTGGAATCATCAGAATCCCTCGTTTTCTTATTAGCAAAGAGATTGAATCGGGCCAATTGCTAGAAGTGCTTAAAGATTTCACTCCGAACGGTCTTGCCATTCACGCTTTGTATCCGCCCTCCGGAAAATTATCACTGAAAACCAAAGGGTTTATCACCGCTTTAGAACAATCGATGCAAGTGTAAAAAAGAATATGTTTAAATCGAATGTCTTAGAGTCGGTCAAACGAACCGTGCGGATGCGAAAGCGTAACTACGATACTCGACTTGAATAAATAGTTTCTGGCAGATCAAGTTCAGGCTATACGGTTCAGAAATACATCTGAACTAGTCAAGAATGGGTTCTTAGTCAATAATAGGTCCCATTTCATTTGTTGGTCGGCAATCTCAGCACAACCACGGTCCACCCTGTTTTAGGAGAAAAGGATTCAGCTGAACCGTATACATGCAGCTTACCTTCTTTGTTTATAGCAAACATCTTTAGATCATCGTCCAACAGTGTGTTGGTCTTCTTGGTTTTATCATCGGCTACGCCAGCACCATTCAGATTCACATGAAAAACTTCGCCTTCCTGAACCATTCTTTTCATGCGGGCATAGTTTAATTTGTCACTAAACAACGCATTGGCTCTATGTCTGTTAGCGGTATCAAATCGTTCGAACGCATGATCATCCGAGGCGCTCTCAAGCGTAAAAACAGAATTTGACCCGAATTCTGTTCGGAAATGAATACTCGCCAAGGCATTGGCGTCTTTGTTTGTTGATAGCGCAAACAGCTTTCCAATACCTTGCAAGTCAAGATTTTCTTCAGCATGTCCTGAGGTCGGATTGCCGTGATAGGCCTCAAACCCGGACTGTCTTGCGCGTCGGACATTGCTCCACGAAGCATCGGAAAACTGGACTTTAACGGAGTGATGTCGAAGTGCGGTTGCCAGAGTCAGGCTCATACCGTTGACGCCATGAATCAGCACGCCATTGGGTTCTGGGTTACTGATGCCCAGTCTATCGGCCAGGCGTTTTGCCGTAAAACTTTGAATCACAACGGTGCCAATGATAAGACTGAATGTCAGTGGAACGAGATACTCGGTTTGCGGTACGCCTACCTCTTCGAGGCGTAGTGCGAACAGCGATGATACAGCCGCCGCAACTATCCCACGCGGTGCAATCCAGCCAATGAACAAGCGTTCTCGCTTGGTCAGTTCACTGCCCAAAGTACATATCCAGACATTAATGGGCCGAATAATAAATTGCGCCACCAGTATCAGTATGACAACACCGCTAACAAAGAAAGGCATGTTGCTTAAATCAAGCCGGGCCGCCAACAGAATGAACAATGTGGATATCAGCAGAACCGTCAGGTTTTCCTTGAAGTGCAGTATTTCGTGAATATGCAGTCCACGAGCGTTGGCAAGCCATACTCCCATAACGGTTACTGCCAGCAATCCCGATTCGTGTTGTACGGTTTCAGACAATGCAAACACGATCACAACGAACATTAAAGTGAGCACATTTTTAAGAAAATCCGGAACCAGGTATCGCCGCAAAACTGTTTCCGCGGCGTAGCCGGCGGTTACACCAAGTAGTAGTCCTGTGCCTACCAGCTTGGCCAGGATGATAGCGACCTTGGTTGCAGCCAGTCCTGGTTGGTCGAGCAGCACATACTCAAATACCAACAGCGCCAAAAATACCCCGACGGGATCGATCAGAATGCCTTCCCAATGCAACAGGTGACCAATTTTTTCCGACGGCCTGACCGCCCGGAGCAGTGGTTTGATTACAGTGGGTCCGCTGACAACTGCAATCGATCCGAACACAAATGAAATTTGCCACGACAGCGAAAAGACGAAGTGCACCGTAACAGTTAGCAGTAACCAGGTTACCAGTACACCGACACTGATCAGGCGAGTGACCACCGAGCCATGCCCTTTGATATCCGACAGGTTCAGCGTCAGCCCGCCTTCAAAAAGTATGATAGCAACGGCAATGGATACAAATGGAAAAAGTGCGTCGCCAAAACGCTCTTGTGGGTCAAGTACTCCGAGTACTGGCCCGACCAATAAGCCAGCCATGAGCAAAAATACGATGGAAGGCTGCTTTAGCCGCCAGGCTAACCATTGACACACCGCGCACAAGCCAGCTAGAAGGGCGATGGTTAGTAGCGGAGAATCATGCATAGCTTGATGCTGCTGGTATCAACGGTTGTCGGTAAGGTCTGGTTGGCAAACTCAATCAATACGTGTTAATCGTGAGTGTCATTGTTTCGTCGGCGATTCTCGATTGGCGCTGATAACTGTCAGCGAAATTGACGCTCCTGTGTCGTAGAAATGTCGTGATAGCATTGTCGCTGAACGTTGTCTGCGCTTATGATGGGTGAAATGATATATTCATGCCATCCCGGCCTGTCGCGAGCAGGTTTTCATACTCTATTACAGGCATCATTACAGACATCGTCTTTCCGACTGGCCACATGAACCGACTATCCCTTCTCAATCTGTCTCTCCCAGATGGTAAAAAGAACAATTTCGATACGCTTTGCGAAAATTTTCAGTGGGACATTCCCGATGAACTCAATATTGCAGAGCTGGTCTGTTCGCGTCACGCAAAAGGTGCTAACCAACTAGCGCTTATTGCAGAATCTGAATCTGGTCCAGCCCAGCGTTACAGCTTTGACGAGATTGATCAACTCTCGAATCAGCTTGCCAATGCATTCAAGCAGCTTGGTATAACGCGCGGAGATAGAGTCGCGGTTGTGTTGCCACAACGTCTGGAAACGGCGCTGGTGCACTTGGCAGCACAAAAACTGGGTGCCGTATCGCTGCCTTTGTCTGTGTTGTTTGGTGATGAGGCCTTGCAGTTTCGATTGGCCGATAGTCAAAGTCGATTAGTGGTAACCAACAAACAACGCGCAAGCCTGCTGGAATCCATTCGAGCAGATTTGCCAGCACTTGAACACATTGTGTGTGTTGGAAACGAAGCACCAGCTGAGCTGGCCAGTCCGCCTATTGATGATTCACTAGCTGATTGTTTCTGGCGTCATTTAACCCAGGCATCGTCCAGTCCGGTTCAGGTGACAACGTACAAAGACGATCCGGCGTTTTTACTGTACACATCAGGAACCACTGGCCCCCCTAAAGGTGCATTAGTCCCACAAAGAGCATTGATTGGCAATTTGACCGGGTTCGAGCTTTCGCACAACGGATTTCCACAAACCAACGATTGTGTATTCACACCAGCAGACTGGGCGTGGACCGGTGGATTGCTTGATGCGCTGTTGCCTGCTTGGTATTACGGCGTTCCGGTTGTTGGTTATGATGCAAAAAAATTTGATGCCGCGAAGGTGGCATCACTAATGTCGCGGCACAAAGTGACCTGTGCGTTCATACCACCAACGGCATTGAAAATGATGCGCGCTGTACCGGACTTGTTCGTCGATTATCCTTCGTCCATTCGCAGCATCATGAGCGCCGGGGAAGCGGTTGGCGAGGAGCTATTGTATTGGGGTCGCCAGGCATTGAACATCGATATCAATGAAATGTGCGGCCAAACTGAACACAATTATTTGATGGGCAACTGTAGCGCTATTATGGAGGTTCGAGCAGGCTCCATGGGTAAAGCCTATCCTGGTCATCGGGTTGCCATTATGGGCGCTGACGGGCAATTACTGCCTGCCGGCGAGCAAGGCGAAATTGTTGCGCATTGTGACGATCCAGTGCATTTTCTTGGCTATTTTAATAATCCTGAAGCCACGGCCGCTAAATACAGTGGTCAGTGGTTTCATACTGGTGATGTCGGTTATGCGGACGATGCGGGTTACTTGTGGTTTGTTGGTCGAGCAGATGATGTGATTAGCAGTGCCGGTTATCGTATTGGTCCTGGTGAAATTGAAGACTGTGTTATGCAACACCCAAGTGTATTGCAAGTTGCGGCCATTGGTGTGCCCGATCCGCAAGGTCTGCGAGGGGATGTTGTCAAACTGTGTATCGTTCCCAGACAGGGTGTTGTACCTGATGTAAGCTTGTCTGATGCCATTCGCGATCAGGTGCGCAACAAGTTGGCAGCATACGAATACCCGCGCATTATTGAGTTCTATGATGCCTTGCCGATGACAACCACCGGAAAAGTAAAGCGCCGCGATTTGCGTGCACAGCACATAGATGCTTTAGACTCATAGGATAAAGTTCACTTGGATTCTGCCAGACCACGTTTAGGCATCATTATTTCAATGTTCCCCGAATTGCATGAAACGTTTATATTGCGCGAACTTGTCGCATTGGAAAAACGTGGATTGCAATTCGATATAT
>JAHQVR010000218.1 GCA_019634245.1 Gammaproteobacteria bacterium | reverse complement strand
TGATGCTGCAGTCCGGTGACACCATTTTCATTCCGAGCCGCAGCGATTCGGTTTTGCTTAGCGGAGAAGTATTAGTATCTCAGGCCATGCTGTTCAAACCGGGCTTAACTGCGCGAGATTACATCCAACGTTCCGGCGGTTTTACGTCACAGGCTCTGCAAGAACGCGTGGTGCTTGTACATGCCAATGGCGAAGTGTCCAGCGGCAAGAACCCGACAGTACGCGCTGGAGACGAAATTATCGTTCTACCCAAAGTGCCCGTCAAAAATCTGCAAATAGCGTCAACGATCGTTGACATCCTGTACAAAATTGCCGTTGCCGCGTCGGTGGCCGTACGTCTCTAATTGATGCCTATATTTGACGCCCATACTTGGCGTCGTTGACTGGCGTTATATTTGCATTTTTTCGCTGTAACCCGTGCTGCCACACGGGGATTTCAATGGCCTTAAGGATAGGCCAGGTCACAACAATAGGTGGTAAATGTTCTCCAATCGCTCGATTCATGGCCGTAAGGTAGCTAGCACGCTCATGCCTTTGTACACGCGTGTCATGAAAGAAACCGCTCGCTTAACTGATTATTTGCAAACGGTCGATGGTACAAACAATTCCCACAGCGATAGCAGTGAGGTTGTGCAATTCGCCAACTTGTACTTGCGTAAACTCCTAACCGAACTTGAATCCCCACGACAGTTTTTTCACCTTGGCCATGCGCCAAAACGGGATGTAAAACCTAAGCGAAAAAACGCCGCGTACACTGCTCGCTACATTGCAGAGAATCTTCACGCACTGTACGAACGCATAGACATAAACGATTTACATGCATTCCATGCTGGCTCCGCCAAATCTCGGTTGTATAACAATCTGCTCTACTATCGAATGGCATTGCAGATGGTTGCCAACACACTGGAAGGGAATAGCAGTCTCTCTTTGCGTGCGGACAGTGCCAAAAAACGATTGCACAAGCTCAGAGTGAAATCGGATCGCCTTGTTCTTATTCCACAAGAAGTAGTTGATCAGTTCAATGAAAAGGAATACTTGCTGGCGAATATGGATGTGCGGGCATCCTTGGCCGAAGGAAACATCAGTTGTGGCATGGAGCACTTTGTTATGCAAGGTGTCCAGGAAGCGAAGCTGGGTGGAAGACTGGCACCTGGAGTTGATCTTGATCTGATTAAAGATGATAGCGGTACACAATCGCCCAGCCAGATCAAGCACAACATGGCATGCATTGAAGCCAGTGGTTTGTTCGATGCCGACTGGTATAAGAAACATTACGGGAAAACTCGCTATCCTCTGCAGCACTACTGTACAAAGGGCTTTCTGGCGGGCAACGCACCGAATGCGTTTTTTGATCAGGACTGGTACTGCAAACACTACGGCGTTGAGTTAACAGCCGGTATGCCGCTGGTGCATTATATTGAACAAGGTGAGGCGGCAGGGTATATGCCCTGTGAGCGTTTTGAGCCAGCCTGGTATAAAAGCCATCACAATTTGAGTGACAGCAATGGCCTGGCCTTGACTCACTATTTACGGGAAGGGCGAGACAAGTCGCTAAGCCCGAACTCCATCATCGACCTTCAATACTACGCTGAGCAGAACCCCGATGTGTTGAAAGCGAACATGAAACCGGTGGATCATTTTTACCTATACGGGTGGAAGGAACATCGAGCACCGAGCGCAAGCTTTGATGCATTGACGTACAAGAACGATGTATTGAAGGGTGCGTTGGATATTAATCCGGTGACGCATGCTTTACTACAAAAAACGCAACCAGAGGAACTACTGCAAAGTGATGCTATGCACTCGGGTGCGGGCGAGCTCGGCGGTCTGGTTGAATCGGTAACAGATAAAGATCTGCCATCGCTTGGTGATATCGCAGGAAACATTAAGTACTTCGCTAATCCCGGGCCTGATTTTGAAGGACCGAGCACGGTTGATTGCAGCGCACTCAAAGCCAAAGCGAAAACCATTGCGTTTTACCTGCCTCAATTTCATGCATTTGAAGACAACGATAACTGGTGGGGAACAGGGTTTACTGAATGGCGTAATGTGGCGCGTGGAACACCAAGATACGCAGGTCACTACCAACCAAGAATTCCACGTGATCTTGGTTTCTACGATTTAAACGATGAGTCAGTGCTGCACAGACAGTCTGAAATGGCATTGGAAAACGGCATTGAGGCCTTCTGCTTTTACTACTACTGGTTCAACGGCAAACGGTTAATGGACAAGCCACTCGACATGTTTGCCAATGCGGATATCGACCAGGAATTCTGCATCATGTTCGCGAATGAGAACTGGACGCGAACCTGGGATGGTTTTGACAGTGAAGTGCTGATTGAGCAGGATTACCGTGATGAAGACGAAGATGACTTCATTGAGGATACCGCTCAGTATTTTCGCAATGAACGATACACACGAGTGAATGGTCGGCCATTGTTCATTATTTATCGCCCAGGTCTCTTGCCTAAATCCAAGGCCACACTGGCACGCTGGCGCAAGAAATGGAAGGCCGCTGTAGGCATTGAACCCTGGATGCTGATGGTGCAGGGTTTTGGTGATGAAGACCCGCGTGAGTTCGGTCTTGATGGTGCTGTGGAATTTCCACCACACAAGATTTGTAAAGACATGCCAAACATGCATGATCAATTAACTATTCTGGACCCGAACTACGAGGGCTATGCGAAAGCGTATACCGATATCATCGAACGATCATTAGGTGAGAAGCCACCTGAGTTTCCACTGATAAAAACTGTTGTCCCGCATTGGGACAATGATGCTCGACGAGAGGGCCGTGGATTCACCATGCACGGTTCAACACCTGCATTATATGAAAGTTGGCTTCAGGGTGCTGTGAAATATGCCAATGAAAACCCATTCGAAGAAGAACCATTGGTCTTTATCAATGCCTGGAATGAGTGGGCGGAAGGCGCGTATTTGGAACCAGATGTACACTACGGCCATGCGTATTTAAACGCAACTCGACGTGCTGTTCACGGCTTAACCAATGCCAAGCATCGGCAGAAACTGCTGCTCGTTGGACACGATGCATACAAGCATGGTGCACAAATGCTGCTAATGAGTTTGGCAAAAACCTATACACGTCAATTCGGGCTTGACGTCACTATTCTATTGCGCGATTCGGGCCCGTTGGTTGACGACTATAGGGAAGTTTGTCGAACCGTGGTGCTGACTCAACTCGGTAAGGATAACCTGGAAGGTTGGGCGCGACATGAAGGTTTTGATATCGCCGTTTGTAACACCACAGTAACGGGGGATCTACTTCCTGACTTGACTCGAGCCGGGCTTGAAGTGGTGTCGCTCATTCATGAATTGCCGAACCTGATCAAGGAACATGAACTCGAAGGCAACATCCCGTTAATCGCAAAGCATGCGAAACACACGATTTTTCCATCGAACATTGTACAGGATGGTTTTAATCAGTTTGTTGATACATGGGAATCTGAGGAGGTCATACGGCCTCAAGGTTTGTATATGCCCATTGAGTACAGTCAGAAGAAACGTGACGGTATTCGTGCTGAACTGGGCATACCAAGTGATGCGAAAGTGGTTCTCAATGTTGGCTTTGCTGATCTAAGAAAAGGATTCGATTTATTCCTGCAAGTCGCCAGACAAATGGTTGCTGATCGCGCCGATGTTCACTTTGTATGGGCGGGTGCCATTGATCAGGATATGGAACGATGGGTACAGTCTGATCTGGATGCGGCGTTAGCCAAGCGCATACACCTCGTCGGCTTCACCAAGAAAATGGTCGATTACTACTCCGCATCAGATTGTTTGTTTTTATCGTCACGAGAAGACCCTTATCCGTCGGTTGTATTGGAAGCCATGTGCGTTGGTGCACCGGTTGTCATATTTAAAGGTGCAACTGGTTTTGACAAACTCATTTCCGAATATGGGCAGGTCGTTGATCGTAACGAACCTGCGCAAATTACACGGGCAATAGTGCACTGTTTATACAATGATTCCCGTGCGGAAAAGCTCGCCAGAGCAGAGTATGTTGATGAACATTGTCGCTTTGATGATTACTGCTTCGATTTGTTGCAGATGTTAAAGCCAGATCTTAAAAAGGTATCTGTGGTGGTACCGAACTACAACTACGCAGAGTACATGTCGTCTCGCCTTAACAGCGTATTCGATCAAACATACCCAGTATTTGAAACGATCGTGCTGGATGATTGCTCGAAGGATGACAGCGTAGAGGTGATCGGCGATGTTGCTGAAAATGCCCAGAGAATTATTGAGGTGGCTGAAAACGAAGAGAACAGTGGCAATGTGTTTCATCAGTGGAAAAAAGGCGTGTCGTCTTGCCGGGGCGATATTGTCTGGATTGCGGAAGCTGATGATTTGTCACAGCCGGATTTTATTGCTAGATCGCTAGAGTTATTCGATGACGAGACTGTATTGAGTTTTTCAAATTCTAAACAAATTGGCACGGACAACGAAGAACTCGCCAAGGACTACAACTACTACTATCGCCAAGTTGATCCCAGCTTGTTTCATAGTGACTTTCGATTGAATGGTAAAGACTTTATACAACGCGCAATGTCTGTGCGTAATGTCATCATGAACGTCAGCTCTGTGTTGTGGAGCCGAGAAGCACTGAACACTGCTCTGGAGACGGTTGGTGATGACTTGTTTGACATGAAACTGGTGGGTGATTGGCGTTTGTATCTCGAAGTTCTGTCACAAAGCGATGCAAATGTTGCCTATGTGTCAGATTCGCTGAATACGCACCGGCGCCATCAGGAAAGTGTTACGCATTCTCTCGATAGAACCGCACATTTGAATGAAATTAAACGCATGCACCGACTGGTCAATGACTTGGTTGAATCTGATTTCACCATTGTCCAGGAGATGGAGGCGTATGTCGATGAGCTCATGGAGCAATTCGAATTGAAACCGACAAAACGCAAAGCGGCTGCATAGTTACAGAATTACCAAGGAAATAACGATGTCTATACTAAAAAATAATGGAGCAGTGAAGCCGGATATTTT
>JAHQVR010000217.1 GCA_019634245.1 Gammaproteobacteria bacterium | reverse complement strand
TTGGTCATGGCTTGCATCATATGCTTACGCGCATTGATGCCGGTGGTGTATCGGGCATCAGTGGTGTGGAATGGGATGCTGTTGAACTGCCCAGTCAGTTTTTGGAAAACTGGTGTTGGGAAAGAGACTCCTTGGACATGATCAGTGGTCACTATGAAACGGATGAGAAATTGCCCGATGAGTTGCTGGAAAAACTGCGGGCTGCGAAAAATTTTCAATCGGCGATGCAATTGGTCCGGCAATTGGAGTTCTCTCTGTTAGATATGCAACTTCATATCGAATCCACCAAAGAGTCACCTGCCGATGTTGCGCAAACCATAAAAGCGGTTCGAGACAAAGTGGCGGTGATCAACTACCCGGAAGAAAATCGATTTGCTAATAGCTTTAGCCATATTTTTGCCGGTGGCTATGCGGCAGGGTACTTCAGTTACAAGTGGGCTGAAGTGCTATCAGCCGATGCGTTTTCCCGATTTGAAGAAGAGGGCATTTTCAATAAATCCACAGGCCAATTGTTTATGACCGAAATTCTGGAAAAAGGAGGCTCTCGAGATGCGATGGAATCGTTCACGGCGTTTAGAGGTCGTGAGCCCAAAGTGGATGCATTGCTTCGGCATACAGGATTGGCTGCTTAAGCGCTCGCGTTTAGTAGCTTTCATCCATGCACTACAAAGACCTTCGCGACTTTATCGATCGGCTTGAAGAGTTAGGTGAATTAAAGCGAATTCAAGCTGAGGTGGATCCGGTTCTGGAGGTCACCGAAATCTGCGATCGAACGCTTCGGGCAGGCGGGCCAGCCCTGCTCTTTGAAAACCCTAAAGGTTCTTCGGTACCACTGTTGGGTAATCTGTTCGGAACACCACAGCGAGTGGCTTACGGCATGGGTGAAGACTCCGTCGAAGCACTGCGCGAAGTCGGTAAATTACTGGCTTTTTTAAAAGAACCCGACCCGCCGAAAGGTCTTAAAGATGCGTGGCAGACGTTACCCGTTTTTAAAAAGGTGCTGGATATGGCACCCAAGACGGTAAAGAATGCCCCGTGCCAACAAGAATCATGGGACGCGATTGATCTTAACCAGCTACCGATACAAACTTGCTGGCCGGGTGACGCCGGACCGCTGATCACCTGGGGTTTGGTGGTGACTCAAGGTCCCAATAAGAAACGCCAGAACATGGGTGTGTACCGGCAACAAGTCATTGGGCCGAATAAAGTCATCATGCGCTGGTTAAGTCATCGCGGTGGTGCGCTGGATTTTAAGGAATGGTGTGAATCGAATCCGGGTGAGCCCTTTCCAATATGCGTGGTACTTGGGTGTGATCCAGCAACCATACTAGGCGCGGTAACACCCATCCCGGATACGTTATCAGAACACGCCTTCGCAGGTTTATTACGAGGTAGTCGAACTCAAATAACCAAGGCAACCTTGTCAGAACTTACTGTGCCGGCGAGTGCCGAGTTTATTCTGGAAGGCTATTTATATCCTGGTGAAACGGCTGCTGAAGGGCCGTTTGGTGACCACACCGGTTATTACAATGAGGTGGAGCATTTTCCGGTTTTCACCGTTGAGAAAGTCACTCATAGACCCGACCCCATCTATCACTCCACCTACACAGGGCGACCGCCAGATGAACCTGCCATTCTGGGTGTGGCTTTGAATGAAGTGTTTGTGCCGATACTGCAAAAACAATTTCCGGAAATCGTGGACTTTTATTTACCGCCGGAAGGGTGCTCGTATCGCATGGCGGTGGTGAGTATGAAGAAACAGTATCCAGGCCACGCAAAGCGCGTGATGATGGGGGTTTGGAGTTTCTTACGTCAATTCATGTATACAAAATTTGTGATCGTGGTGGATGACGATGTCAACACTCGATCCTGGGAAGATGTGATTTGGGCGATAACCACTCGGGTCGACCCCACACGCGATACTACGTTGATAGACAACACTCCGATTGATTATCTGGATTTCGCATCTCCTGTGTCTGGCTTAGGTTCAAAAATGGGTATCGATGCCACGAACAAATTGCCAGGAGAAACAGATCGAGAGTGGGGCGAGCCTATCAAAATGGACGATGATGTGAAAAAGCGCGTGGATGAGCTTTGGGATCAGTTGGGGATTTGATCGCTCTTATGCTTCGGTGTTCGAATGGTCGATCGCCATCAAAGCGCGCGGTGCATTAGTAACCGATCCTGGCTAAGGCCAGGGAAGAGTGTATGTTTTTACATTGGTGAAGAACTTCATCGCTTCTAGTACGCCTTCTTTCACGCCGTTGCCACTGTCCTTTATTCCACCGAAGGGTGACATCTCAATTCGATAGCCGGGTTGCTCCCAGATATTTACCGTGCCTACATTGAGACCGGTGATATAGGCCTGCGCACGCGGCAGTGAGTTGGTGCACACGCCGGAAGATAAGCCGAAGTCGGTTCCGTTGGCAATGGCCATAACTGCAGTATCGTCGTCGGGCACCCGCACAATCGGCACAATCGGACCGAAGGTTTCTTCCATCACAAGCTCGCAGTCATGCGGCACATGATCGATCACAATCGGTGGCAGCAAGGCACCTTCACGGTCGGGATGATAGAGTATTTTTGCACCAAGCTTTTCAGCATCAAAGACCCGTTGTTCAAAGGTTTGTGCTGCCTGCTCGTGGATGACGCAGCCAAGCTGTGTTTCCGGATCCATCGGGTCGCCAAATCGAATGGCTTTGGCCTTGTCTAAAATCATCGGGACGATGCGCTCCGCGACGCTCGCCTGCACAAGTATGCGCTTGACAGCCGTGCAACGCTGCCCCGAATTACCGGTGGCACCAGCTACTGCAATAGTGGCGGCTTTTTCAAGGTCGCTATCTTCAAGATCGTTGAGAATAATCAGCGGATCGTTGCCGCCAAGTTCAAGGGCGGTGCGTTTGTAACCTGCCTTATCGGCGATAAGCTTGCCCACCGGTACACCGCCGGTAAAGGTGATGATGTCTATGTTCGGATCGGTGATCATCGCGTCACCGATGTCTTTGGGCCAACCCGTCACTATCTGAAACATCTCGTGTGGTAAGCCGGCCTCATACAGAATGTCGGCTAATGTGATCGCGGTTAGGGGGGTTAACTCGGTTGGTTTGCAGACGACACAGTTATTGGTCGCGATAGCCGGAGCAATTTTGTGTGCCACCATATTCAACGGGTGGTTAAAGGGTGTGATCGCGCTAATCGCGCCCACTGGCTCTCGCATTGTGTATATCTTGCGAGCTTTACCGTGCGGAGTCAGATCGCAGGAAAAGATCTGACCGTCGTCAAGTATGGCCAGCTGCCCGGCAAGCGTGAATACGTCATAGGAACGTCCGGTTTCGTACAGTGAATGCTGTTTGCAGATGCCAAGTTCAAGCGTCAACCAATGAGCTATGTCTTCGCGCTTTTCACGAATTAACTCGGCGGCGCGGAAAAGTATTTGCTGACGCTCATAACGAGTGAGGCTCGGTGTATAGTCGGCGGCAATCTTAAAAGCCTGCGCTGCATGGCTTGCATCGCCGGCGGGCACGGTGCCAATGACTTCATTGGTGTACGGATAACGAACGTCGATGACGTTGTCGGTGGTGACTTTCTCGCCACCGATACGCATGGCTTCATGGCGAATAGAGGTGTTCATGCGGACTCCAGTGCAGCGGCGTTACAGGCGTAGAAAAAAGCATCGAAGTTGCGCAGTGTCGGCGCATTGGGTATATCGATGACCCGGTTGATAATAAAGGGCACTTCCTGTTCTGTTAGTCCACCGTGGCTGCGTAGTGGCTCCTTAAGGGCGGCCAGGTCATGGCGGTGAGCGCTGGTGCCGATGGTCATATTTTCGGTTGATACCATGACAATGTCACCGAGCCGATCGGCGGGCAGCTCATAGCGTTCTACCGCTTCGTCGCGGGTGGTAACTTCCAGCATCTCGGGTAGCGCTTTCAGTCGCAAGACAATAGCTTCGCAGTTTGCCTCTTCCGGCAGATACGCGGTGGCAAACGAGCCAAGGGCTCCGTGGTGTACAACATAAGGGTCTGTGATGGGTAATATCACACGCGCTACAGCCTCACCGAGCCACTCATCCAGCAGGTCCTGAATGTAGATCACAGCCGGGTCGCCATTGGCATCGTGCTTGGCTTTCATACCGTGGTCGGCGGTGATGACAATCGCTGCACCCAGCGCGTCCAGTTCACCAAGGTACCGATCGAACATCGCGTAGAAGTCTTTTGCACCTTGTTCTTCCGGTGCAAACTTGTGCTGGATATAGTCGGTCGTTGAAAGGTAGATGATGTCGGGTTTCCAGTCGCGCAGCAGTTTGACACCGGCAGCAAAGACGAACTCAGACAGATCAGCCGAATAGACTTCCGGTACCGGCATACCGAGCCACTCGCTGGCATTTTCGATACCGTGTTCGGAGACGGTGGTATCTCCAGAGCGTTCCGATGAAAATGCAATGGCGCGGTCTTCATCGAATCGTAATCCGGAACCCAGTAAGGCACGCAGTTTGTCTTTAGCTGTCACCATCGCAACGCGTGCACCAGCGTCGTAAAACTTCGAGAAGATCGTCGGGGCTCGCAGAAAACGCACGTCGTTCATCATCACTTCTTCACCGGATTCTGGGTCGAACAGAAAGTTTCCGCAGATGCCGTGCACAATCGGCGGTTGGCCGGTGGCAATCGAGAGGTTGTTCGGGTTGGTGAAAGATGGGATGACCGAGTGCGCCATTCGATGGGTGCCGTTGGCACAGATGCGCTCGAGGTGTGGCATCAAGCCTTCGGCGATGGCAACATCTAAATAGGCAGGTTCGCAACCGTCCAGGCAGATAGCGATAGCGCAGGTGTTGGGTGCAGGGTAGGTGCGTTCGTTTGCGGTGATGTTTTGCATGTTCTCGTTTTTTTAAAAGGCTCAGGCCGTGAGTTTGTTGCGCTCTTCTAGTGCCGTAGCGGACGGTGCTGCTGAGCACACCCCCATTTCAGACAGTGAATCACGGGCTGCCTCGACCACACGCTTCATGACGGTGTGATCCATGTGCCCGATGCAACCGATGCGAAAGCTATCGACAATGGTCAGTTTACCGGGATAGATAATAAAGCCACGCGTCTTCATGGCATTGTAAAAGGTGTCAAAGTTAAATGCCGGGTCGGTCGGGCAGAAGAACGTCACGATAATCGGTGACAACCAGCGATCTGGCAATAAAGTTTCAAAACCGAGTGTGCGAAAACCGCTGACGATTTCATCGCGATTGCGTTTGTAGCGTACCAGACGTGCTGGCGCGCCACCTTCCTCTGTGTGTTGTTCCAGTGCGTGCATGAACGCGGCAACTGAATGGGTAGGGGGAGTGAAGCGCCACTGACCGCTTTTTTCCATGTTGTTCCACTGCTCGAATATATCGAGTGCGAGCGAGTGGCTGTTGCCTTTGCTTGCAGAGATTTCATCAGTACGCGCGATAACGAACCCGAAGCCTGGTACGCCCTCGATGCATTTATTCGCCGATGATGTGAAGGCAGTGCAGCGCAGCGCAAGGGGGTCGAGTGGTAACGCGCCAAAGGCAGACATTGAATCGATCAGCAGCTTACGGCCTTGCTCATGTACGGCCTCTGCGATTTCTTCAATCGGGTTCAATATGCCTGTTGAAGTTTCACAGTGAATCGCAAGGACGTGCGTGATTGCAGTATCTCGACGTAGGATGGTGGCGACTTCCTCGCCACGAGGCGGCAGGTAATCTCCTTTGTCAAGCAAGCAAAGCCCGCGGCCGAGGTACTCAACCGTTTTGGCAGCTCGCAGACCGTATGCACCATTGGCAAGCACCAATACTTTTCCAGCCTTTGGTACGAAGGAGCCAAGCATGGCCTCCACACAGTATGAGCCAGATCCCTGAATGGGGACGCAATCGTAGCTGCCGTCAGTTTGACCGGCAATCGCCAGTAGTTGCGAGCGCATGTCGCGAGTCATCGCGCGAAAGTCACCATCCCAGCTGCCCCAATCCCTGAGCATGGCCTTCTTGACTCCAGGTGACGTGGTGAGAGGCCCCGGAGTGAGCAGAAAAGGTTCTCCTTCGGCGGGGTCTGGAAAGGTGGTCGGCATCTGGATCGTTCTCAACTTACAGATGGGTCAATAGAGCCCAATGTCGCTTTAGTGGCAGGCGCATTACCTATCGCCAGGCAACACAAGTACCTTCTGTGGGCAGTGTACAGGCAGCGGAGGACCTGATCAGTTCCAATGTTGACCTGACAACCAGTAGCCGGGGGCAACCATTTAAGATATCTTGCCACGAAGTATCGTAATGATTAGTATGAATCAACTCAACGTCAATCCGCGACTTTTCATCGGAGTGTAATATGGGGCAGTTACGATAGCGGGTTGATGAAATCTAAGTTATTGAATAGGTCGGGTAGCCGATACAGTTCGGCTCAGCATCCGGCTTTTGAAGCATTTGTACCTCGATGTTGCTCATCACGATACCGCGAACTTCGTTCAAATAACCAAAACAGTTCGCAAAGAACATGAAATTGATGGAGTTTTTATGATGCGGAAATTCATTTTTATTGTGGCTTCAATCGCGCTTCCCGGCGCTGCTTTTGCCAATTGTCCACCGATCACACTTGAAGACATGGGTGGTATTGCGCCCGGTGCCTACCCTCAGCAGTACGAACTAGCCGACTTCGAGTCTGGTGCGGGTTGTACCATGGAGTTTTCGACTAATCCGGAGGCTGCTGCACTGAACGGCCGGATTCAGGGTAATGGCGACTTGCCTCCTCTTGCTGAACGTCTGCCGGCTGAACCGCTTGTCATGGTGCCCTACGACAGTATCGGTAAATACGGCGGCGAGCTCGATGTACTTTCCAATGCTACTGAGGCAGGCACATCAGATTTTCTATCGGTACGCCATGTGAATCTCGTGCGCTACTCGGATGATCTGCAAACCATCGTTCCGAATGTTGCGAAGTCATGGGAGTGGAATGATGATTTCACTCAACTGACATTCAAACTGCGCGAAGGACACAAGTGGTCTGACGGCGAACCGTTTACCAGCGCCGATGTGAAGTTCTGGCACGACAACCTGCACATGGATACCAACATCTTCGAGACACCTAAAGATTATGTGACTGTGGCGGGTGAGCATATGTCGGTTGATACCCCGGACGACACTACCGTCGTATTCAACCTTCCGGCACCGAAGCCTGGGCTACTTGCACACTTTGCAACGCATTTTGGTCAGGGTTTCCAGCCCAAGCATTTCCTCGGGCAATTTCATCCGGCGGTAAATCCAGAAGCGGACAGCTACGCCAAGAGCCTTGGATTTGAAAGCGGCTATGATGCCATTAAAAACTATTGGGGCAACTCAGACTGGACAGACACCCCGACACCCATGTTGGCTAAACCCGATTTGGTTGAAGGTCTACCCAAGGCTACGTTGCCAACGCTTGAGTCACACATTGTGGTTCGCGACACACCGGAAGGTCGTTACTTCGTTGCCAACCCTTACTTCTTCCAGGTAGATACCACTGGACAGCAACTGCCTTATATATCGACTCAGGACGAGATATACATAAATGATAACGAAGTCCGTATTCTCAAGCTGGTCAACGGTGAAGTTGACTACAAATCCCAGTCGTTGCAGCTCGCTTCCGCACCACTGTTGCTTGAGAACCAGGAAAAGTCGAACTACTCCATCTATCTGCGTCCCGAGATCACCATTGGTGCATTCGGTTTTAATGTCACACACGAAGATGAAGCCAAGCGTGAAGTCTTTGGCAACCTCAAATTCCGTGAAGCGATGTCCATAGCGATCAATCGCGATGAGCTCAATGAAGTTGCGTTCTTCGGTCAGGGCACGCCACAGCAATATGTAGGCTTCTCGCCTTTGCCTGAATACGTCGATCAGGGCTTGTTAACGCACATGACCGGGTTCGATGCTGATGGTGCCATGGCTATCCTTGATGAGTTGGGGGTAAAAGACACTGACGGTGATGGCTTTCGTGAGTTGCCCAACGGCGAGAAGCTCGTGCTGAATCTCAACTTCTCCACTCAGGGTCTCGCCGGACAGTCGGTGGAATTGATTTCACAGAACTGGGCTGATGTTGGTATTCAATCAGTGGTTAAGGAAGTGACGCCCGATGAATATCGTTCGGCGCAGTCGGCAAACCAGCTGGATGTCTCAATGTGGCGCAAATCTCAGCCGCTGGCCATCGTGCTTGGTAACAACGAGCTGTGGGTACCCCCTTATGAGAATTACTTCGGTAACCGCAACGCCATGTTGTGGGCCGAGTGGATCGACTCCAAGGGTAGTTCGGGTGTTGAGCCACCGCAATGGGCTAAGGACATGATCGACAACATCAATGCATTGCAGTCGGCCGATCAGTCAAGCCAGGAGTTCAAGGATCTGGTCTCATCAATGGCGACAGCCATGGCAGAAAACCTGCTGTTTATCGGTACTGTCAACGCGCCAGCGCCGATCTACCGCAACAACGATCTGAAAAACTTCGTAGTCTTCCAGACGCACTCCTATGAGTACTATCGCACTTATCCGTACCGCGCCACCGGTTGGTGGTTGGACGAGTAAGCCAGTTTTGCGCATAATGTTCACGCCGCGCGTGTTAGCCCGCGGCGTGGACGAGCAATACTACTGACACGGTAGACTGTGGTTGCCATTAACCAGGTGACCTGACTTGGCTTTATTGAATAGCGCATTACGACACAACCTCGGCCCCGTGACTACGTTGTCTAACAGTGACTTCGGGATGTTGCGATGCTGAACTTCTTACGGTTCGCTGCTACCCGCGCAGTGATGGCGTTGATCACGCTCGTACTGGTTTCGCTGGTGGTGTTTTCGCTAATGGAACTGGTACCCGGTGATTGCGCCGAGCGTTACCTTGCGTTTAAAAACACCCAGGGCTCGTCGATTCAAATTGCTACTGAGCTCGAAGCAGAGCGCCAGCGACTTGGGCTTGATCGACCGTTTATTGAACGTTGGAGTGGCTGGATTGTCGGTGCTTTTCAGGGTGAGTTTGGTGACTCCTGCATCCTGCGGGTAAACATTGCCAACCTGCTTGGAGACAAATTCTGGCTGTCGCTGGCTATCTGCCTGGCAGCACTGGTTCTCGCCTATGCGATCGCTATCCCGGTGGGCATCATCGCCGCTGCCTCAGACAACGCGTTGCTGAATAACTCTCTTCGTGTTGTCAGCTATCTCGGGCTTGCCATGCCGAATTTTTTGCTGGCACTGATCATCATGTTGTTTGCCACCGTCTGGTTTGGTGAAACGCTAACCGGATTATTCAGTGATGAGTATCGTGAGGCACCCTGGTCGTGGGGCAAGTTTGTTGATCTGCTCAGCCACGCCTGGCTACCGATATTCATACTCGGCTGGTCCGCAACCGCTTTTGCATTGCAGACTGTACGCGCGCTGATGTCGGATGAGATCGGCAAATTGTATGTTACAGCAGCAAGTGCTCGCGGAGTGCACGGTCGCAAGTTGCTTTGGGGTTACCCGGCACGGCATGCACTCGGGCCGATCATCAACTCTCTCGGTTTTGATCTGAATCGCATTTTTAATGAGCTACCGATTGTCGCCTTGATACTGGTGTTGACTGACGCCGGCGCACTGTTAATCGAAGCGCTGGCTCGCTCTAATGATCAGCAGCTTGCCGGTGCCATCATATTTCTACTGACGGCGTCGATCGTTGCGTTGAACTTTTTCACTGATGTGTTGCTTGCCGTGCTTGATCCGCGCGTGCGCAAGAGCATCGTGCGTTGAGGAGTCACTGAGTTGAACAACGCACAGGAACAGGTGACGGTCCCCCATAGCAGTACCGACAATCTAAAAGCACAACGGGACAAAGAAGCGTACTTTACCGCGTCGCAAAGCCAGTTGATCTGGGCGCGATTTAAAAAGCAGCGTGCTGCGTTGGTAGCAGCCTGGATGCTAGTGGTTTTAATACTCTCGGGACTGTTTGCGCCTTTCCTTTCCCCGTACGACCCGACCGTAGCTGGACGCGATAAGGATTACACCAACGGTGCACCCCAACTACCGCAATTCTGCGACAAGAACGGTTGTTCGCTGCGGCCGTTTATCTACGCGGTCGAGCGTGAGCGCTCGCTCGCCACCAACTTCCGCTGGGTCACTACTGTCAACGAAGACAAACGCAATTACCTGACCTTCTTGCCGACAGGTGACGATTACAAACTGCTCGGATTTATCCCGGGCGAGCGGCATTTGTTTGGTGTTGAAGAAGGTAAGATTCACCTGTTCGGCACCGACGAAGATGGTCAGGATATATTCAGTCGTACACTGCATGCAGTGTGGACCTCATTGCAGGTCGGTACTATCGGGGTATTTATTGCGTTTGTACTCGCACTGATCATTGGTGGGATATCGGGCTATTACGGCGGCTGGATAGACAGCGTCATTCAGATGTTTACCGATGCAGTCCGAACCGTGCCTGCGATTCCGCTTTTTATGGCCATTGCCGCTTTTTTGCCTGCTGAAACGTCGGCAGAAGCGCGGTTCTTTTATATCTCGTTGATTCTTGGGTTTATCGGTTGGCCGACATTGGCCAGGCGCATTCGAACACATCTATTGACCGAGCGCAATCAAGAGTATGTGCTCGCAGCACAGCTCTCAGGGGCATCTTCTGCCCATATTATCCGACGCCATCTGCTGCCGTCGTTTACAAGTTATATCATTGTTGATTTGGTGATTTCCTTTCCCTACATGGTGCTTAGCGAAACCGCATTGTCGTTTATCGGGCTTGGTTTGAAGGACCCGGTATCGTCGCTCGGTGTCATGTTGCAAAAGGCCACTTCCGCCGACGTGATGCTGAACTATCAGTGGTACTTCATACCGGTAGTTTTCTTTATCGTTCTGGTGATGGCCTTTGTGTTTGTCGGCGACGGCCTTCGTGACGCAGCTGATCCTTATTCGGAGACCCACAAGTGAGTGCGCTGATTGAGGTGCAAAATCTGACATTGCAGTTTCGCACCGATGAAGGACTGATCACCGCAGTCGAAGATGCCTCTTTCTCGTTGAACAAGGGCGAGATAATGGGTCTGGTGGGGGAGAGTGGTTCGGGTAAGTCGGTCACAGCCAAGGCACTGATGCACCTCAATGCAAAAAATGCGGTCTACAGTGCTGAATCGCGCATCACTCTTAACACCGAAAATGGTCCGGTTGATGTGCTGTCGCTGAAAACTCCTCGCGAGCTTAATGTGGTGAGAGGGGGGGCGGTATCGATGATTTTCCAGGAACCGATGGCATCGTTCGCCCCAGCGATCACTATCGGCAAACAAATGATTGAACAGCTACAACTGCACTCGGATATGTCTAAAGCACAGGCACAAGCATTGTCCGTTGAGATGCTGGATCGCGTTGGGATTTCAGACGCGACAAAACGCATTAATCAATATGCGTTTGAACTATCGGGTGGAATGCGACAACGCGCCATGATCGCGATGGCACTGTCGACCAAACCGGCTCTGTTGATCGCCGATGAGCCGACCACCGCACTCGATGTGACGATTCAGGCACAGGTGATAGATCTGATGAAAGATCTGGTTAGTGAGTTTGAGATGGGTATTGTTTTTATCACGCACGATCTTGGTGTCGTTGCACAAACCTGTGATCGGGTAAATGTGATGTACCTAGGTCGCCTGATCGAGGAAGGTCCGGTACGCGATGTGATTCGCAAGCCTAAACACCCTTATACGCAGGGCTTAATTGCCGCACTACCCAAGCTTGACGATCTGGATGCACCATTGACACCGGTACCGGGCGATATACCTTCACCACTGGAACGGCCGATTGGCTGCGTGTTTAATTCCCGCTGCGGTCAGGTTGTCGGCCCGGCCTGCACAGCGCAGATTCCCGTAGAGGTTACGGTCGAAACCGATCACAAGGTTGCCTGCCACATCTACCGGGAGACGTTGCAGTGAGCAACACTCTGATTCAAACAAAAGATCTATCGGTGGAATTCTCCATCGGGTCGGGGCTGTTTCAGAAACAGATGCTCAAGGCTGTTGACACTGTATCTATCCAAATCGAGCAAGGCAGTTTTTTCGGATTGGTCGGTGAGTCTGGCTCGGGCAAAACGACACTGGGTCGCGCCTTGCTCAAAGCGGTACCGATCTCAAGCGGCACTGCACATTACGGTGATGGTGAAGTGGCCTACGATCTTGAAAGCATCGACAAGCTTGAGCTCGGCGAATACCGCAAGCGGGCACAACTGATTTTTCAGGACCCGTATGCCGCATTGTCACCACGTATGACGGTGCGCGATATCATCGCCGAGCCACTGGAAGTGATGGGTTTAACCAAAGGCCGCGAAGAAACTGACGAACGGGTTCGCGAAATTGCGGCTAAGTGCCGATTGAACCTTGAACACCTGCGTCGCTTTCCACACGCCTTTTCAGGTGGGCAGCGGCAGCGCATATCCATTGCACGTGCACTGGTCTCAAATCCGAAGTTTGTGGTCGCCGATGAAAGCGTCGCGGCTCTTGATGTATCCATTCAGGCAGATGTATTAAACCTGCTCAAAGAGCTGCAGCAGGATCTCGGTATCACCTTCATGTTTATCAGCCACGACCTTTCGGTGGTGGCTCACACCTGCGACTACGTGGCCGTTATGTACCTCGGTCGTCTGGTTGAGGCAGCACCCACAGCCAAGCTATTCAGTGCGCCACGGCACCCGTATACCAAAGCGTTGTTCTCGGCCATACCATCGCTTGATCCGGATGATCGTAATAAAGTTCAAAAAATTGAAGGTGAAATACCTTCTGCCTCAAACCCGCCATAGTGTTGTAAATTTCACACCAGATGTCCACATGTGCAGCAGCGCTGCAAAGATGAAGAGCCCATAGTTCACTCTGTTGAAAACTCTAATACTCCGGCAAGTGCCTTAGAACACAAAGTAGCCT
>JAHQVR010000022.1 GCA_019634245.1 Gammaproteobacteria bacterium | reverse complement strand
CCCTCTTGGTGCGACTGTCGCCGAAGAGGGTTCCTTCTCTTACTCAGTCCTTGCCACTTTGTACGCTGAGCCAGAGAATCGTTCTGCCACCAAAAAGGGGACACTGGCTCTGCCTTAGCGGCAACTACCTTGGTGGAAGCACAGAGTGCCGAAACTTTACAGGTAATCGACAAGTTCAGGCGGGAATAGGTTTATCTCCGCACTTTTTAGCTTCGCTACTTCTATCCATTTCGCCCGTGTCAAAGATCCACTGTCTTCAGAGAACACTCGTGCTGGAGTTGAATAAAGCTCTTTATCAAGCAGGCGAATACCAATAGCAAAAATATACTCGTGTCCGATTGAGCCCTCATGATCATAAATATTCTCAAAACCGCGCCAGTTTCCCACTAGTTCAATCGCAGCTCCTAGTTCCTCATCAAACTCTCGCATCAAAGCTTGTTCCCTCGTTTCGCCAAATTCAACCACTCCACCGAGAGGCCTTACCCCTTTTAACTGCTTGTTGTCGGTATATATCTCCATGACCAGAATGCGAGATTTTTCAATGCAAACACCGATTACTTTCACTTGCACCGTGTTTGCTGGGCGCCATTTTTTCATTTGGTAAAGCTCTATCGATGAGTCAAGACAAGGCTAGCTTAACCGAATCGTGCTTGGCACAGCCCAGCCGCAATAAACTGCCTGTACGCAGCGCCCGGCCAGCGAGAGCCTAGTGTTAGCATAGTGACATCGTACTTAAAGGCCATTACTCGTTATGAAATCTGTTGTTGTTACAGTCGTTGGACCCAACCGTACAGGCATTGTTAACGAGTTATCGATGATCGCATTGCAGCACAAGGCCAACTGGTTAGAAAGCCACTTAGCCAACTTGGCAGGGCAGTTTGCGGGCATAGTGCGTTTTGAAGTCAAAGATGCCGACCGCCTGGGCCTGGTGGGTGCACTAGAAAATATCAACCACTCCGGATTGGAGATCCAAATTGTGAATGCTGAATCAGTGCCCGAATCGTCCGCATCTGAGCTGACGCTCGATATTTTGGGCTTGGACCACCCTGGCATAGTCAGCGATATATCAGCAGTATTGAGCGAGTGCGGAGTCAGCATAGAAGAAATGGAATCCGGCACACTCAGTGGGGCGATGTCAGGAGAACAATTATTTAAGGCCACTGCCAGGCTTGGATTACCACCTGGGTTAACCATCGACGCACTCAACGGCAAATTACAGGCCATCGCCGATGACATCATGGTCGATGTACACCTCGACTCCCCCCCACCGGGTCGGACCTAATACAATATCTGGGTCGGACCTAAAAACACCCCGTCTCTGCAGAAAGACTTCGCACACTGATACCGAATGAAAGACCTTCCCCGTATTTTTGAAGAATGGACCAACATCAGCGCTATACCAAAACTGACCGGGTCCGACCCTGTGGGTTGAGCGGGTCCGACCCAGTTATACGGCTTTTTTATAGTCGAACGGTTGAACTGCTGGGGATTGATCACCCCAGTCAATAGCGAAACTTCCTGCAGGCAACGGCTTACCTAAGTAGTAACCTTGAAAGTATTTCACGCCAAGCGCTTTGAGCCTTTCAACTTGCCGCTGCGTCTCTATCCCTTCAACAACAATAGTGCTTCCTAACTCACCACACATATTTATTAAGTTTCTTAGAATGATCTCGGCCGTCTCATGTTCCAAATCGCCCGTCTCGTTTAACCAAGACTTATCAATTTTGGCGATCTCGGGAGACACTTCAGCCAATCGACTTAAATTTGAATGATGTACACCGATGTTGTCTAGCGCAATTTTAATTCCGATGTCCCTGAGCTTGTTCACTTGGACCATATCAATGTATTTAATATTCTGCGGTATCTCTATGACCAACTGCTCAGGTAGAAGATCTAAATCATAGATTGAGGCAATGAAACTCTCTGTAAACGGTTCAGAATTTATCGCCCCACCGGAGAGATTGAGAGACAGGTGAAAGCCATCGCCCATCGTTCCGTTGCTACGCCATTTTACAAGGTGATCAAACGCCTCTTGAACCACATGTTTATCTAGGGCACTGCCAAATTCATCGCTATCAGCCATAAACAGAAACTCACTGGGAGATGCAATTGATCCATCTGGGTTGCGAATACGAGCTAAAACTTCTGCGCCAGCTATCTCAAGATCTCCATTCGTTCTAGAGGCTAGAACCGGCTGATACCAAACCTCCACCCGATCTTCCTCCAAAGCGCAGCCCAGCATTGATACTGATTTGGTAGTTCCAGCACTCTTGCGTTTTTGCTTTTGCTCATACATTCGCGCATCCGCTTCTTGAAGAGCATTTTTCAGAGTGTTTCTCTCACCTGAGGTGGCGATACCGATGCTACAGCCTACTGAGTGATACCCACTGGATGTTTTAAATTTTTCTTTGAATAGCTTCGAGACCCTGTCTGCCACTTTCATGGCATTTGTGCCATGCATATTTGGTAGAACTATTACAAACTCATCGCCACCCCATCGGGCCAATGTGGCGTCTGCATCCAGAGAGCGCTGCAAGCGTTGCGAAATCGCTATCAGTATTTCATCTCCCGCACCGTGCCCATAGGTGTCGTTAATCGCCTTAAACCCGTCGAGATCGAGAAATAAAATCGAATGAGAATCTGTAGATTCGTTCGAACTGAGCTTCTCAATCTGCTGTTGCGCAAATTTTCTATTGTGAAGTTGAGTTAACTCATCATGTGTGGCACTGTGAAGTAACTTGTCTTCGACAATCGCTCGCTTGGCAATATCGTCGTCTAGAGCAGTCGCAAGCGTATCGACACTACGCGCTATGTAGCCAATTTCATCGGCACGCGGATCACCAATAGGATTTTGATATTCCCCTGCGGCAATGCGCTCTGAAGCCTGAGAAATGGACTTTAATCGAATCCCGATCGGTCTAAGAAAAAAGAACCAACCAATACAGGTAAATAGAACACCCACCGAGCCTACAAATATAACCGTGCGTTTAACATCTTGCATTACTGCACTGGCTTCCAGATAGTCAACTTTAGAGATAAGTCCCCAATCGGTATCCTCAATGGGTTCCAGAGAAAAAATAGCCAATTCACCGCGATAGTCTTTCGCTTGAAAAGTTTCGGTGCCAGAAAGATCAAGGGCTTTGATAACGGGCAAATTACTGGAACCATCGACCAGCTTATTAAACGCAGCGTTCTCTTCAAAGCGAAGCGGTGTTAAAAATAAGGCATCGCCTTCATCGGTTGGCTGAACTAGATGCGCCTCTCGCGTTTCGCCCTGCTCTTCGTGGTGAATCAATGATCGCACCACAGGCGATAAATCCAATTCGAAAACGACTGCCATGGCCTCAGAACGATCTGCTTGAGTTACCGGTACAACCAAAGTCAATCGCTCATCACCAGGCTCAACTTGGAACGCAGGTCCGAATACCGGTTGCCCATTGATCTTTGCTTCAGCGACCAAAGCCGTCGGTACCGCTGGTTCGCTGGTTCGCTTGGTGGTTGCCAGCACCTTTGAATCAGCGCTAACAATGGTTAGCGCTTTAATAGAGCTTTCGGTCGAGCCCGAAAACCGCATCATGCTCTCTTGCACGTGCTGGAGTGGCCAACCCACCCCCTGCTCGTCGCCCAGGGCGCTAGGTTTATTGCTGGGCCTGCTAAAATCAACAGAAGCCACCAGCTGATCTGTGCGATTTCGGTAGTCATTCAAAGCCTGTTCTATGCGGGTGGCCTCGAGTCTACCGGCGCTCGCCAGCTCCGAATACAGGCGATCTTGAAAGCTAATTTCGATATATTTCACTGAAGCGAGCACAGCCGCAACGATCAATAATATGACCACTGCCAACCACCAGCTTAGCCGCGATTGAATACCGAGTTTCATGATTTCGGTAACGGCCGAAATTGGCACAAATAAACGGATCTAAGGATAAAAGCACGACGCAGAGACGTAGTTTGAACAGGATGAGATTTACGTCACATTATCAATGGGTTTGAGAGCAAAATCACCATCAGCCCCTGCTCCACGAACAGTAGGCAGAGGACAGCAAAATAGTGCCGGGTAGCGAGACTGCGGACTGCTAATATCAGCCACTTAACCCAACGAGCTGAATGAAAAAATGCAACAGCGGGAAATACGTGAACATGCCATCGAATAGGAAGCAGAACCTACCTTGTGGAGACACCTTGGCTATTTGGTCAGAGCTGTAAAACTATGCCCGATATTATTTTATGTACCATCAATGCCCGCTATATCCACGCGTCACTAGGGCTAAGGTATCTGTATGCAAATATGCAGAATCTCCAATCTATCACCGAGATTCATGAATTTACCACTGACCAACGTGCGGAAGACATTGGCGAAAAACTGCTATTACGCAAACCGAAAATTATTGGCTTTGGGGTATACATCTGGAACGTAGATATCACCACTGACATCATTCGAATAATAAAATCCGTTGCTCCCGAAACAACAATTATCATCGGCGGCCCTGAAGTTAGTTTTGAACAGCATGATCAATCGTTGATTCAGTGGGCCGATTACACGATACAAGGTCAAGCTGACCTAGCGTTTAAAGATCTCTGCCAAGAGATATATGACGGCTCTGCAGATCAAAAATTTATCACGCCCATACCCTTTAAACTTAACGAGATTGAATCGCCTTACGCACATTACTCTGATGATGATATTCACAATCGGGTACTGTACGTTGAAGCCTCAAGGGGTTGTCCTTTTAAATGTGAGTTCTGTTTGTCATCTTTAGATAAAACAGCGGTTGCATTCGATATAGACAACTTTTTATTAGATCTTAAGAGACTTCTGGACCGAGGCGCAAGACAGTTCAAATTTGTTGACAGAACGTTTAATTTAAAGATCTCAAGCAGCAAGAAAATACTGAATTTCTTTTTGGAGCATATAGATAACAATCTCGAACTTCATTTTGAACTTATTCCTGATCGATTACCAGAAGATCTCAAGGATCTTATTACACAATTCCCAGCGGGTTCTCTCCAGTTTGAAATTGGCATTCAAAGCTTCAACCCCAATGTTCAGAAGATCATTAGCCGAAAACAAAATCATCAAGCCACCTGCGACAACATCTCCTGGATCGTCCAAAACAGTCACGCCCATATTCATGCAGATCTAATATTCGGATTACCCTCTGAAACGTTGGATAGTTGTGCCGCGGGTTTCGATCTACTCTACAGTCTGCAACCCCATGAAATACAAGTTGGAATTTTAAAACGCCTAAGAGGAACACCAATTACACGACATACCCAGCCGTATCAAATGCAGTACATGAAGACAGCACCTTACCGGGTGCTTCAGACAAATACGATTTCATTTGTCGATATGCAACGCCTAGTGCGATTCTCTCGATATTGGGATTTAGTAGCAAACTCCGGCCGATTTCCTCACACACTTCCAATATTACTTAACACATCTCCATTCACCAATTTCATGCTGCTGAGTGATTGGTTGTATGAAACCACAGCACAAACACACCGAATTTCATTGCCCAATCTGTTCGTTTATTTATACGAATTTTTATTGATAAATAAGGCAAATAACACTATCTTAGAAGAGAGGCTACTGGCTGACTACTCTCACAACAAGTTAAAAGGTAGGCCTTCTTTTATGACGACAAAGCTCATCCGATCCGAGCGTCAATCGACTTCGTTTGCTCGCCAAAACCGCCACCAAAAACCCACCAAAACCACGGTTGCAGACCTAGAAAATTAAATAGTACGATTCACTCCAACTAGTTTAAAGAGAAGCACTTATGAAAATTGTTTTGGGCTCAATGACCTTTGGCGACCAAGTTGATGAGCAAAACGCCAAAGAAATGATCGACAAATTTAGTGCACACGGATTTACTGAATTGGATACCGCCTATGTCTATCACAACGGCAAAACCGAATTACTCCTTGGCCAGATAAATCAGTCAACCGGCCTGGCGGAGCTGCAGATTGCCGGCAAGGCCAATCCATCAGTTATGGATGGACTCACAAACGCCTCAATATCACACCAAATTTCCACTTCTTTGGAAAGAACCAAATTGGACTCTTTCGATCTTTACTATTTACACCAACCGGACCTAAATACCGATATTCGCACCACGCTTGCGAGCGTGTTTAGTCTCTACCGCGAAGGCAAATTCAAACGATTCGCATTAAGCAACTACGCGGCTTGGCAAGTGGCTGAAATTGTGGAGATCTGTGAACAAGAGGGTTGGATGAAACCAGTGGTTTATCAGGGTATGTACAACGCTCTGACGCGCGATATTGAACGAGAGCTATTGAACTGTCTGTCCAATTACAATATCGGCTTCTATGTATACAACCCGCTCGCCGGAGGTATGCTGACAGGAAAACATGTGTCGACTCAAGCTACTGATCAGCCCTCTTCAGGTCGATTTGCTACGTTCGCCGGTTATCAAGATCGATACTGGAAAGCAGATTATTTCTCTGTCATGGAATCCATTTGTGCCGCTTGCTCAGCTTCGGACATCGAACCTGCCAATGCTGCCTTGCGTTGGCTGGTTCATCACTCAGACATTTCCAACGGAAGTAACAACGCCATCATTATTGGCGCAAGCCGATTGGCTCAATTCGAAGACAACCTCAACGCCTGCAATGATGCCGCTCTGCCCGATACTGTGGTAGCTGCATTAGATGAGGGATGGGAGCAAGTCCGCCCAGCATGCATAAAATATTTCAGGCCTTAGCCGCAAGGGCCTGGTCAAGATCACGGATGATATCGTCAACGTGCTCCAAGCCTGCCGCGATTCTTACGAGCGAATCGGTGACTCCCACTTCATGACGATCTGCTTGAGACATGCGAGCATGAGTGGTGGTTGCAGGGTGGGTGATACTAGTCTTGGCATCTCCCAAATTAGCTGTAATGGACATTAATCTCTGATTGTCGATTAGGCTCCAGGCAGCCGATTTACCCCCACCAAGTTCCATAGATACCACCGCTCCAAAACCCGATTGCTGTCGTTTAGCCAGTTCATGCTGTGGATGGCTTTTCAGACCCGGATAGTGCACTCGCGCAACCGCCGGGTGCTGTTGTAACCACTCGGCTAACTTCATCGCGTTAGAGCAATGTTGATTCATTCGCAAAGACAACGTCTCCAGTCCCTTATGGAACACCCAGGCATTGAACGGACTAAGTGCAGGCCCTGCGCTTCTCATATATCCAAACACCGCTTCTTCGATAAACTCCTCACTACCGGCAACAGCGCCACCTACACATCTGCCTTGACCATCTATAAACTTCGTCGCCGAATGAATCACCACATCTGCGCCGAGCAAAAGGGGTTTCTGTAGAGCCGGCGTACAAAAACAATTATCCACTACCAAAATACAACTTTTGTCACTCGCAAGCGATGCCAGGCCTTCTATATCTGCTAGTTGAGTCAGAGGGTTGGTTGGCGTTTCGACAAACAGCATACGCGTGGCTGCGGTAATCGCTTGTTCCCACTCGTCTAGTTTCCCTATCGCAACCCAACTGACACTGATTCCAAGCTTTGGGAGCAACTTGTCAAACAAATTTACGGTTGAACCAAACATACTTTTACTGGATACAATGTGATCCCCAGATTCTAATGAGGACAACACAGTAGCCAATATGGCCGACATACCGGATGCTGTGGCAATACAGGCTTCAGCCCCCTCCAACAGCGCTAAACGGTTTTGAAAAGCATCCACCGTTGGATTAGTAAATCGAGAATATATGTATCCCTCCTCATCACCGCTGAAACGGGCTGCCGCCTCTGAGGCACTACCAAATACAAAGCTTGACGTGGTAAAAATGGGTTCGCCATGTTCTTGAAACGCAGTGCGCTCATGACCACTTCTTATGGCGATTGTGTCCGGATGAAGTAGCGCAAAGTCTTGGTTACGCGTTGGTGATGACATACAAGGGCTCCCGCCTGCTTTCAACACTAATAAAACACGAAATGGACACTGCGAAAGCGATGGCTAAAGAACACTCGAGCCAAGGTGACTTTGCTTGGCAAAAGACACCGCTTTAGCAGTATTTATAAAGCGCCTGCAAGCTGATCGTCAAATCGGCGCTAACTCAAATTAGGCTAACCCCCATTACAATTTACGTCAAGCACTATCTGGGGGTTCCAAACTCTTAGTCTGAGAGCATTATGAAAACTCAGAGCGTTAAAATCGATGCTTCTTTAACAACATCGAGAACAATCGAGGTTTTAACTCGCTCAACCGATTCATGTGTCAATAGAGATCCGTTGACGAATTCAGATAGCGCCGATAAATCTTTCGTGGCCACTTTGATTAAATAATCCATCTCCCCCGTCAGAGCATAGGCTTCAACCACCTGCGGCAATCCAGCGACCAATAGTCTAAATTGCTCGGCATTCCGACTTCCGTGCGAAGACAATGTCACCGTGACCATGCTGAGCAAGCCACAACCCACCTTCTCTCTATTCAGTTTCGCGTGATACCCGCTGATATATCCCTCATCTTCTAAACGGGCTCTTCTTCTAGAGCACTGAGAAGCCGAGAGGTTGGCGACACCCGACAATTCATTGTTGGTCAACCGCGCATCGCTCTGAAGCGCATTTAATATTTGTCGATCAAATTTATCCATACGCACATTATCTACAGATTACAACTACAATACGGACTATTTGTGCATATTATCGCTATCAAGAGCAATAAACTCACAGTTCACTCACCCTAATCACCATATTCTATGCACGATCACTAAATAGAGAGGCTTTTCATGGGTCCTTTCCCTCACTTATCGCCACCTTCCAGTATTAGCAAGGACAACCCAGCAGGCACAGATGGTTTTGAATTTGTGGAGTTCTCCCACGCAAACCCGCTGGAGCTGGCCAATCTGTTTAAACAAATGGGCTACTCAAAGGTGGCCACGCATAAGAAGAAGCAAATTGAGCTTTGGCGTCAAGGCGATATTAATTACCTCATCAATAGCGAAAAGAACTCTCATGCCGCCGATTTTTACCAGCATCATGGCCCCTGCGCTAGCGCTATGGCATGGCGGGTGGTCGATGCAGCTCACGCATATCACCACGCTGTGGAACTAGGCGCCACGCCCTACACTAAACAAGACCGTTCAATTGATACCCCAGCCATCGTCGGAATTGGTGGTTCACTGATCTACTTTGTGGATAAGTACGGCGAACGGGGCTCTATTTATGATGATGAGTTTAATTGGGTAACTGAGCCAAACGCTCAACCGTCCGGCTTTGGGTTCTACTATCTGGATCACCTCACACATAATGTTCACCGAGGAAATATGGATACTTGGTGGGAATTTTACAAAGATCTATTCGGCTTTAAACAAATACATTTTTTCGATATTGACGGCAAATACACCGGACTTATTAGCAGAGCCATTACATCACCCTGCGGAAAAATTCGAATACCACTGAATGAATCTACCGATGACAGCAGTCAAATCGAAGAGTATCTAAACAAATACAACGGAGAAGGCATTCAGCACATAGCCGTAGGTACTGACGATATCTTTGATAGCACCGATCTTTTAGCAGCTCAAGGACTGGCTTTTATGCCGGGTCCTCCCGATAGCTACTATGAAAACAGTATCGAACGTGTGCTTAATCATACAGAGCCACTCGACCGATTAAAAAAACATGGAATATTAATCGATGGAGAAGGCGTAATCGATGGCGGCATGACAAAGATCCTTCTTCAAATATTTTCTAAGACAGTCATCGGTCCGATATTCTTCGAATTTATACAACGTAAAGGCGATGAAGGATTCGGAGAAGGAAATTTCCGAGCCTTGTTTGAGTCTATCGAACAGGATCAACTATCCAGAGGCGTCATAAAGTCAACGGGCACCGAGTGATATCTGCTTTTTTGTGCACAAGATCAATGTTTAAACGGCGTGTTCAAGGCGTTATGGAACTCTTTTAACCGCAATAAAAGCGCAGTCTAGCAGACTCACAAAGCCACCTTTTCAGTCGGTAATCTTAGACCACACAAGAAGAAACATTGGCGAGCCGTTAACTATTTAACGTCGAAACATCTCGCCACAAACAACAGGATCCGACTATGAAACTTACCGCCATTAAATTTGTGACCATTCTCCTATTGTCAGGCTCAGTGCTGGCCTGCTCATCAAAACCGCAAAGGGCGGTGGAACCAGTTGCAGAAGCTCCCAAGATGCAAATCACTACTACCGAACGCGGTGAATTGGTTACTCTCGATGATGTCCTGTTCGACTTCGAAAAAGCCACACTTCGGCCTGAAGCGAAGCAAATCGTGAAGCAGGCAGCAAGTTATTTAAACAAACACCCAAAAAAGATCGCCTTAATAGAAGGCCATACAGATAATCAAGGGGATGCTGCATACAACGATAACCTGTCCAAAGCACGCTCCCAGGCCGTGCGCGAAACCCTACTAGCGTATGGCGTCGACAACTCAAGAATTCAGACTCGGGCCTATGGAGAGAGCCGGCCGGTCGCCTCGAATGCAACGCTTGAAGGCCGACAACAGAACCGTAGAGTGGAGATAATCTTTAACGAACCTGGAACCTTAGTTAGTAGTCGCTAAACACGCTGCAACTAGTCAGCTCAGGACGGGTCAGAGTCACTGGCCTACTACGCATTCAGCCTGAGAAACCCTAGCCAGGTTTCTCAGGCTTTTTCGTTCCATTCACGCCATCCTCTTTGAAACAATTCTACCGGTGCCAATCTGGTAGGCTTAGCTCTCCTACCGTGTCTGAAAACACCACTATGCGTCTCTGCCTTATAGCTAGCCTCACGGCGCTTCTGATGGCCTGCTCCGGGACCGTTGAAGAACAATCCGATACTCCTGGATCAGAATCTAATGCGGCAGAGACAGGTACGGAGACACCTACAGATTCCAACGGAACCGATGAGTCGTCGGGAGAAATGGGCGAGCAACCTACAGACCAAGAATCAATGGTCAACACGTGTGGTACAGATCATCCTCTGGTGGGGCGGAGCGCTGAATTTTCGATGTTGTTTCACGACGTGTCGGGCACAGTGGCAGTACTAGACAAATGTACGTTGAGAGTCACAAACTTTAACTACGATGGTGGAGGGCCTGATGTCGCTTTTTATGCGTATTTTGACGGGGACTATTTCCACCCTGACGCTTTTCAAATAGGGGATCAATTAAACGGCCAACGGTTCGATGATCAAACCCTTGTTCTAACTCTTCCCGAAGGGAAAAGTCTCGATAACTTTGACAGTATCAGCGTATGGTGCTTCGAGTTTGGTATTAGCTTTGGCGAGGCATATTTAACTCAGTAGCCTTTCACGACGTTAACCGAGATCGATCCTTAGCTCACAAAAAATTGGCTCAGCCATTTGAACAGATACCGCGACATGAACCTTGCCTACTTATGCAGCCTTCTGACGCTTTGCCAGTGCTTTCGCTTTGCTAACCCACCTATCTCTTGTTACACGCTCACCAAATTTTCCTAGTTTTTCAGACAAATCTTTCACCTCTGCTTTCGTGAGATTCGCAAGATCCGCATAGGTTCGAATACCATTTCTATTTAACAATGCTTCGAGCTTTGGACCAATCCCATTGATTTTCTTTAAGTCATCCTTAACAGCAGTCTTATTAGTTCGCGCCTGATTCTTTGAAGATGTATTCAGTTTTGAAACAGTTGCCTTGCTTCGAGGCTCTGTTTTCTTTTTAGAAGATCGCTTCTTGGCAGTGGCACCACGTTTCTGTGAAAGCTCAGTTACAGAGCCTGATGTTTTCGAGCGCTTTTTCTTGCCACCCGCTTGCGACTTCGGCGTCCTACTGGTTACCTTTTTACTGGTCGTTGACTGTTTGGGTTTTTTCTTAGCCTTCGGCCGCTTTGCTTGTTCTTTGGAGTATTGATCTGTATCTGTACTTTGCGCATCAGGCAAAGATGCCTCTCCTGCATCACTTTCGAATTCGGAGTGTCTAACGGTGGCATCGGGTCCAGTGCTGGTATCGAGCATAGGGACTCGGTCTATTGCAGATAATTGATCTTGCTCAATCCCAGCATCTGATAGGCTCGCCTTGTCTTCACGCTTTCGCATAACCGCATCGAGTTGGTCGGAGATATCATCGTTTTGGCTTTGCAGCTCCCTAATTCGCGTCTCCAGGGCATCCAAATTTGCATTTTCCAGCCTCAGCTCCCGATTGAGGTCTTCAAGTTCTGAGACCTTGTTCTGCAACGCTGTTTGATCTGAGTTTCTAGCCAATGCGCTTTGCGCAGCATCAAGCGCCGATTTGAGCTCCGTTTGCGACACTCGTAGTTGGCGAAGCTGCTCAGCGTATCCAAGTGCCTCAGCTCTGGCGTCCTGCGCAGCCTTTGCGTACTCCGGAATTTTCTCTAGCTCTTTTTGTAGACGTAGGCTTTCTCTACTCAGATCTTCATTTGTTCGTTGTAGATTTAGGTATTCAGAGTTAATCAACTGTAAATCGGTATGTTGATCTTTCAAATCAGCATGCAATTGACGTAGCGCATCTAGCTCAACACACTTTGTCTCGAGCTGCTTTTTAAGGCTGCCAATCTCATTTAGACGATTTGAAAGTTTCGGTATTTCCAGTGTCTGCTGCTGCAATTCATTATTTAGTTTATCGGCCTGATGCAATTTGCGAGTGAGAGATAAAATTTCCAATTTTTGCTTTTCAATAATCGCTTTCGAGGCAACCAAATCTGATTCGTCAGGGATCGAGCTTTGCAATGTGTGTAACTGGGTTTTAAGAACCTTGAACTCTCCGTTGATATGCTCATTTTCGTTACGCAGAGTTTCAATCGATAGCCTCGCATTATCACTTTTCTTTCTATTGGCCTCTGCCTCTTTGCTCGCAGCATCCAGGGCGGACTCACGGTCTCGGAGTTCGGCAACTACCGAATCTAATTCTGAAGTGAGATGGTCTATCTTTTCTTGTCTTTCACCCAGCTCTTTTTTCAGTTTTCCGCACTGCCCTGTCATACTGGAGAGCTCTGCTTCAAGCTCGACTATCTGAGCCTTGGCCAAGCTCAGCTCAGCATTGAGCTTCTCAAAATTCTCGTCAAGATTATTTGAAAGAACACTGTTGACATCTTCAATCGCACCTTCCTCAAAGTCACCGAACGCCTCACCGTTATCCGGCATCAACGTAGCCAATTTCGATTTAAGCCGATCATTTTCTACTACTAGTTCATCAATTTGTTTCTTCTGTTTCTGTGCTTTTTCAATATACTGAATGATCAGCGCCTCTTGCTCCTGCAGCCGAGAATCGCCATTTCGGCTGTACTCTCGACCAGAGAAAAAGTTCTCAGCAGATTCTTTAGCATCTTCTTCAGTTGCTGCGGCAAAAAAGTCCTCACCTATTACAGCGGTGTCAAGATGGCCACAGTTAGCCTCATCGTTTGATTCATCTTCCTGCTTCATCCGGAGAGCCATAAGCTCTTCAGCTAAGTTAGCAGCGTGTTTTTCATCTGACCGTCGTTTATCGACTCTACGTTCTACGTTCGGTGGCTCGCTACCCGTAGATTCATCCTCAATGGCTGCTTGGTGCGCCTGTAATCCCCCATCAGCACCATCAGCACCATCAGCACCATCAGCACCATCGGCACCATCGGCACCATCGGCACCATCGGCACCATCGGCACCATCGGCACCATCGGCTGCATCGGCTGCATCGGCTGCGGCCACGGCCGCTGCGAGTACACGCTTATACTCATCAGAGTCTTTGTTTTCGAATGCCGGTTTGCCCATCGGGGTCGAATCCGTATCTTCCGCTACGTCGTCCTGGGAATTTTCAAGGCCGTCAGACGCATCGGTCTGCTGCGGTGATTCATTGATGGGTGTTTTAAGTTTTTCTAGATCACTTAACCGCGCCGTTGCAGCCTGGGCAATCTCACGGGAACGCTCAGCATCCGTTTGAGCCTGAGAGAGATCACTATTTGAGATCTTCAGTTGTGCACTGAGATTTTCGATCTCCTGTGTGCTAACTCTCTTGCACTGTGCCAGCTCCGACCTGGCGATGCCGAGCTTCGTATTCAGCTCGTTAATAATGCCCTTTCTACGCTGAGCCGCGTCTTGAGCCAGCTTAAGCTTGGGTAATAACGATTTTTTCGTATAGAAAAAACCACCATAACCACCACCTGCGACTGCAAGTAGCATTAACAGAACGAATACAATGTAAACCATCATTTCCATATCAGCACTTGTCAGATTGAGCGCGAAAATATATCCACACGAAAAACAGCATCGTCCCAGATGCAGCTAAGAAGTGAGTCTTTGCATACGAAGATATCGGCCGAAGGTGTTGGCAGATTAGTGAGTAACGTCACTGTGGCCGTTACTGTGAGGCTCATCACAAAATAGTCGCCCAAATGCCTGTTTTTTGACGGAAAATGAGTGCCCAAGCCATGAATTACTAACGCATTGTTCAATTCGAAAGGCTTACGGGCCAGATACCAGCTCGACAATAGGATTTAATAGCCTTGGACAATTAATCAGAATCTGACTAATCTCTGTCGCACAATAACGAAAGTAGAAAACCAATGAAATTGAACGTCTTGGCCTCGTTAGCTATCAGCGCTGCACTAGTGTCGACGTCTATGAATGTATCAGCAGATGGCGGTTTTTACGGCAGTTTGCGCATTGGTCTGAGTTACCTCGATCTAGATGATGGGTTAGATTCCGAACTAAATTTTGAAAATTACGCTTCGCGGCTTGGATTTACCGGCGAAACCGATATCGACTCTGGTTTAACCGCCTTCGGAAAAGTTGAATTTGGAGTTGACACTTCCTTTAGAGATAACGGAGATGGTGCATTTAGTACTCGCCATGCTTATATCGGCTTAAAAGGAGATTTCGGATCATTATTGGTTGGCCAAACGTTCCATACTTGGTACAACACCATCATCGCCCCGGTGGATCAACCCTGGTGGGGGAGCTGCAACGGATGCCTGTCGTATACATTTTTCTCTGAGAACGGCCTGACCTATACAAACTCGTTCGGCGAAGTGGTTACCAGCGCAACCCTCTATATGCGGCCAGAAGCTGGTAACTCCTTTCAAGATGATGTTGATGGCATCGAAGTGGGTGCCTCCTTTCCCGTTGGGAATATGACATTAGGGCTTGGATTTCAGGATTGGGATAATGGCACTGAGCCAACGCTGGGAATGGTGATTAGTGGAAACTTGAGTGATATTAACTACGCCGCCAATATAACCAAACAAGATGCAGCAAACTCAGGCGACGTAGACACCACTGGCTTAGACTTATTTCTCAGTAAAGGTAATTACTACCTCGATGTGGGCGGCATCGATTACTCAGAAACACTCATAGGTGCTACGGTAGGGTATACACATACACTGGGCCGGAACACCATTACTTGGTTTGAGCTGCAAGGCGTTAACTCAGGCTTGGACAACGCCGACACCTCCATCGCAGCCAGGGCCGCCATAAAGTACGATTGGAACTAAAATCAACTCTCGCTATAGGGCTTGAGAAAATACTGTATAAGCAACAGAGTGTTTTTTCTTACCGTATTTACGCCTGACAGAGTCAAAACAAATATACTAGAGAACAGTCAAAACCAACGCTTCTGGAGAGCTTCATGGCTGTTACTCGATACGATTCCAATCACCGCATGAGCCAGTGTGTGGTTCACTCAGATACCATCTACCTCGCCGGACAGGTAGCCAGTGGTGCTTCGGTGGCCGAACAAACACAAAATATCTTAAATACTATCGATTCCTTACTGGCCAACGCGGGTAGCGATAAATCTCAACTACTCAGTGCCACTATTTGGTTAACTAGCATGGATAATTTTGTTGAAATGAATGAAATCTGGGACAACTGGGTCGACAAAAGTAACCCGCCGTGTCGAGCCTGTGTTGAATCACCGAGGCTTGCCACACCCGAGTTTTTGGTTGAAATAATGATTATTGCTGCAAAGTCGTGAATCATTTAAAACATGCAAAATGAACAATCTGGCGGCCAAGTACTTATTAAGGCCTTAGAATCATTAGGCGCTAAACGTGTGTTTTGCGTACCCGGTGAGAGCTATTTACCTGCTTTGCAAGCATTGTCTGACAGCACCATTGAAACTATTGTATGTCGTCAGGAAGGTGGTGCCGCCATGATGGCTGAAGCCACTGGCAAACTTAGCGGAGCACCCGGTATTGCGTTCGTCACCAGAGGTCCGGGCGCAACGAATGCTCTCTCAGGCATTCACGTTGCACAGCAAGATTCCACTCCGGTTTTACTGTTTATTGGGCAAATAGCGACTGAGTGGAAATATCGAGATGCATTCCAGGAAGTCGACTACCAGCAGCTTTTGGGTGGAATGTGTAAATGGGTTACTGAAATTGACCATGTATCGCGCATTGAAGAGTTGGTCTCAAGAGCTTGGCACACAGCCTGCGCCGGCAGACCGGGTCCCGTTGCTGTTGTGCTCCCCGAGAATACGTTATACGGAACAACCGATCAGATTCCACTACCGTTAGCGTACTGTAAACCCGAAGCGTATCCTCATCCAGTACATATTGAGAAAGTGAAACAGCTGCTCAGTACTGCCGCGCGTCCTCTAGCCATTCTAGGCGGTAGCGGTTGGACTGAGTCTGCTGTCCTCCAGTTCCAAGAGTTTGCATTGAACCTTTCATTACCTGTAGCAACCTCTTTTCGTAGGCAAACGCTAATTGACAACACTCACCCATGTTATGTCGGCGATGTGGGATTAGGTTTAAATCCGGCACTCAAACAGCGTATTTTAGAAGCAGATGTGCTACTGCTACTAGGCGGACGCTTCTCAGAGGTGCCATCACAAGATTATGCACTGCTGGATATTCCCTTACCCAAGCAGAAGCTGATACACGTACATCCCGGCGCAGAAGAATTGGGTAAAGTAAATCTGCCCATGCTGGCAATTAACTGTTCTCCCGAATCTTTTTGTGCCTCTATTGTCCCAGAGACACCGCAGTTCAACAAATGTGATCCAGAGCTAGTTGAGAGCGGACACCGCGTTTATCTGGAATGGTCGTCCCTGGAACACACTGTCGATGAAGCGGATCTAATGAAACAGATAGTAGAATATCTTCAGTCAATGTTGGATATTCCTAACACCATCGTTACCACAGGAGCTGGCAACTACTCTATGTGGATTCAGCGGTTTTGGAAATTCCAGAAATTCAATACTCAAGTTGCTCCTACCAGCGGCTCCATGGGCTATGGATTTCCCGCTGCAGTGGCCACAAAGTTGCAACACCCGGAGAAAACCGTGATAGCACTAGCAGGAGATGGGTGCTTTCAAATGACACATCAGGAATTTGCCACAGCCGCTCAATTAGGTTTAGCATTCACAACCTTGATCATCGACAATGGAATGTACGGTACGATCAAAATGCATCAAGTACAACAGTATCCAGATAGCAACTGTGGAACTGAACTTAAAAACCCAGATTTTGCACTCTGGGCACAATCTTACGACGCTTTCGGCGCTCGCGTAGAGAGTTTTGACGATTTTAAAATCGCTTTTTCTGAAGCCCAAAACTATAACGGCCCATCAATTCTCCATATAATAGTCAATCCCAATGCCATAACTCCCGTAAAGGCAATTTAAAGTGTCTACCACCCATTGAATGGCTGTCGGTAATGGAAGTTCTGATCAGCCATCGCCACACTGAGCGCCACCATCACCAACGGACGCAAGACAACGAATTTTTAGGTATTAAGGACTCACGGATGCGTCTATAAAAAGCTATAAGGCGCTAACGCTGTGACCTCCATCAACTTGTAGCACTGCGCCTGTAATAAACGCACTTTTTTTCGAAACCAGTAATAAAAATGGTCCATCTAAATCAGTAAGCTCCCCACAACGTCTCATCGGAATTCGCCGAAGCAACTTCTTACCAGCCTCTGATTCCAAAAAGCGCTCATTAATAGCTGTTTGCATGTAGCCAGGTGCTAATGCATTGACTCGAATATTGTGTCGAGCTAATTCTACTGCCATTACTTTTGTTAGCTGCACCACGGCGGCTTTGCTGACCGAGTAGCTTGCAGCGCCACTCATTGTTCGAATCCCCGCTATCGACGCGATATTTAGAATCACCCCTGCCACTTTATGCTCCACCATATGGTGAGTCACAGACTGACCAACCTGCCAGACCGCTGTCTGATTAACCGCAAAAACACTATCAGTGGTCGCATCCTCTGCATCTATAAAGCGATTTTCATCTGCTATACCAGCGTTGTTAATCAGCAGCTCTACGGGGCCGTATTGTTTTGCCAACAGGTCGAGCCCTTCATCAACAGCGGCCCGATCAGTAACATCCATGGGCAGCACCGTTGAACTACCACCGAAGGAGCTGATCAGATCGTGCAGGGATTCCAACTTCTCTGTTCGCCGGGCTGCAAGCCCTACATGAGCTCCCGCACGAGCAAGCGTTTGAGCAAAGTGCCAACCAAGACCCGACGAGGCACCGGTCACCAAAGCGACAGTACCACTTAGCTCAAAATAATTGTCTGCTAACGTATCTGCTTCTACAGTCATTCAACGAGTTTAGCAAACTAAACTTCGATAGCGCTTTATAATCACCACAAAGCGCTCCCAACTAAGGCTCCGCGCCGTCATGAACTCCATCGAAGTAGAACCTTACAAAATAAGTGAATTCGGCACTGGCTACCGAATCCAATTTTCAGCTATGGCCAGTGATTGTTCAGTATTAGTTGACTCTGAGCGTTCATCGTTAGCAGACGAAATCGCCGATATTGCAAGCAAAGAGGCACATCGAATAGAGCGCACGTTCAGTCGATATAGAGAAGGGAACATTATCCACTCGATTAACCATGCCAATGGCAAGACGGTCACAGTAGATTCGGAAACCGCCCGACTTATTGATTTCTCCGAGCAGCTTTTCACTCTCAGCCATGGCGTCTTTGACATCACCTCTGGAATATTGGGGACGATTTGGCGCTTTGACAAAAGTGACAAAATTCCCGATCGTAACGCAGCCAAGCGCCTTCTACCGCGCATTGGATGGGATAAAGTGTCCTGGGATCCACCGAATATCCAAATGCCCGCTGGGATGCAACTTGACTTAGGTGGCATCGGTAAAGAGTACGCAGTGGACCGAACTCTACAGTTAATAAACCAAAAAACTGAGCAACCGGTACTCATCAATTTTGGGGGTGATATCGTCGCCAACAAACCACCTAAAGGCGGCCACTGGTCGGTTGGAGTGACAGTGGATAATCAAAATGAAAACATTGTTATCCACATGAAATCCGGTGGTTTGGCCACCAGTGGCGATGCCCACCGCTATTTGAGAAAAAACGGTAAGCGATACTCACACATTCTCAATGCAAAAACCGGCTGGCCGGTCGCTCATGCACCCCGCTCTGTTACAGTTGCCGCCCGTACGTGTGTTGAAGCAGGCATGCTGGCTACTCTGACGATGCTAAAGGGAAAAGACGCTGAAGCGTTTGCGAAAAATGAACAGTTGACCCATTGGATTCAGCGCTGAGGCAAGGGACTACCAGTCAAAGGAATAGCGAAATCGCACTATGGTCGCCCGCAGATTCGGATAGGGGGCCAAACGAGTTTGTTCGTTTTCATCAGGAATTTCGGTAGACGCACCAGAGGTTTCGTAAGTCTCAATCGATGCACCAATAGATTTACCCACACCCAATGTACGATTGTAACTAACACCCAAAGTCAGACCGGTGAATTCTCCCAGTCGATAGTCGCTACTAGCGTTTTCAGGGATTTCCCCTTCCGGGAGATAAGCACGATAGAAATCTGCTGATGATTGCGAATAGTATCGGATGTTGGGTTCGAGATAGTGTTTTGAAGACAATAACCACCGATAGCGCGATTCAATGGTGTGTGAATCCACACCCCAATCATCGGTATGGTAGCGGTAGCTAGCAGAGTAAACAGCAGCATCGAAACGATGTTTGTATTCTAAATAGAGATTATGCCCTAGACGACTGTTTGGTCTGGACTCATAACGATACTGGTAAATATCGTCTTGAATTGAGTCAACAGGATTACCGACATCATCCAAAACTGTCAATACTTTATATGGGTCGGTAAGATAGCCATCTGCTAAGCTCAGTGAATAGTTCAATTGAAACAACGAACGGCGGTTAATGATTTGTGTTAATCCAAACAAAGCATCTACAACAGTTTTGGATTTATTTTTAGCCCTGTCGCTGACCGCACCTTCAGCCCGTTGGAAGGATAACGGAATCGGCGCACCTCCAACCGGCTCTACTGTGTCCTGCGCAATCGCGAACCCAGCGGACAGTGTGGTATTGCTGTTGTTATAGTCTTTTGCGTAAGAGGCATTACCACCTAAATGAAGGTAATCGTACTCTTTGGACAAACTCGTCCCGGCGGAATAACGCGCACCTGTCTCCAAAACATTACTTAGACTTGCCGTTAACGCCAGTCGCGTATCTTTAAAGGAATCATCCAGGGGCAATTCACCTGGTTGCGTTACTACGCTGTTATTTCCCGAGGGTTGAGTTATCGACTGCACCTCATCCAGGGCTATAGCGCCGCTGGGACTTGCCCCAGTGAGCGAGTCGAGCTGTAAGCCAAACACCAGGTTACCCTCATCTTTCCAACTACGCTGAGCAATTGATTTAAAACTATTGTCCGATACCCGTCCGCCAGATTCACTGTAATACAGTAATTCAGCGTCTATCTGCCACGGCTCGGCTGCTATGGAATGTGTAGCAGGCAGTAGAGCAGTGGCTGCCGATGCGAGCGCTAAGGAAACTGAAGAGCCCCGGCGAGTCATCGCAGGATGTCCACTGCCCGCTTGACCAGGGGATAGTCTTTTGAAAACTCTTTTAACGCTGACGATGCGATCATTAACCCTGAGAGCTGGAGCATTAGTCAGTTACAGCCGCAACCGCCACCGGCAAAACCTCGACCTCCGCTGGTCGCTTCTTTACTAAAATAGATATGATCATCGACGGCGGTTCTTAGTGGATCAGAACCAATCTCCATCATCGGATCTGCGAGAAGGTCTCGATCCCAGGGTTTCACACCCAGTTGGGTGCACGATGAGAGCGCACAGCAGAAACCGACCAACGCTAGCCGTTTGATCATTGTGCAGACTCCAATAGCTCTAAAATCGACTGCTCATACTCGGCGGTTTTAGAAGTTTTAAAACCGACATGTCTATGCACCAATTCGCCCTGAGCGTTTAGCAGGAAGGCCATCGGCATACCGATGACATTGAGTTTCTCCGCCAAAGTCCCTTTTGGATCGTAGCCAATCTGAAAATTTGCCGGATAAGTCGCTAAAAACTGTTCGGCAAGCTTCCGATCCTTATCGACGTTAATCGCCAGAATAGTAAATCCTTGGTCTCCATATTTCGCTTGCATCGAATTCATCCAAGGAAAAGACTTTCTACAGGGCACACACCATGATGCCCAAAAATCAATATAGACGGCTTTTCCTCGCAGAGCGTCGGTACTGATTTCCCCATCGTCGGTGTCGACCGAGAACTCAAAGGGTTCTGCCAATACATGTGATGCGGTGAACACACTGAGGCTGAGCAAAGCAGTGGCGAACCATCGTAATATTTTGTTTAAATAGCAATCCATGGATTGTGCTTGCACTCGATACACCCAGTAAAGAATCACCAAAGTTACAGCAACTATAGTTCAATGTGACACCGCTCCCAGTGTAAAATTTGTAACATTAGCTGTGCAACGCTGGTTCGACAATATTTTGATCGGCAAGTTCGCACTCCACGCCATCACCTATAAAATGGCACTCTGAGCATTCGGCATTCGATGACACCTATGACGACACCCCAGCCCCAAATAAAACCCAAAGACGCGGCAAGTTTGGTTATTTACCAAAAATCTGGCTCAGAGGTAAAAGTGTTAATGGGCAGGCGCCCCAGCAAGTCCCGCTTTATGCCCGACGTGTACGTGTTCCCCGGTGGAGGTGTCGAACTCGCCGATTCCCGCGTGCGGAGTGCCACTGAGCTGAACACGAAATTCGCACAAGAAATGGCTGTCTCTGCCAGCCAAGCGCGAGCTAAAACCATCGCCGCAGCTGCGATTCGAGAGACATTTGAAGAAACGGGCTTAATGATTTCAAGTGAAGGATACTTAGGTAACGTATCTGATCCAAGCTGGTTGGCGTTTAAGAAGTTAAATGAAGCACCCGATCTCGGGTTGCTTCGTTACCTGGGCAGAGCGATCACACCTGCGGGTCAACCGATTCGCTTCCATGCTCGGTTTTTTGCGGTCAAGTTCGAGGACTTAAACAGCCAGTCAAGCCAAGAAATTAACGGCAACGGAGAGTTACTCGATTTGCAATGGGTGCCCTTTTCAACATCGGCGGAAGAAATACTATCCGACTTGGCACTGCGAAAAGTTACTCGCTACATGCTGTCGCAACTTTGCGAACTCGTTCTTTCCAAAGATGCTGATTGGATGGGCAAAACGATGTTTACGCAGCGCAATGGCCAGGTTCGAATAACTTAAGCGCGCAGCGGTGCATAGCCAACTTAATCAGTTTACGTACAGAATAGAGTCGAAAGACAATTGTTCAGACACTACTAGCTGTCCAGACTCAACAAGATAGATGACTGTTGCAAAAAGACTTCGGGCTGCTGCTGGAAGCAGTGTCTGATTGATGTCAGCATAGACTTTGGGAAGCATGGTCTCAACGGTGTTAAATCCCTTGGTAACACACTCCATAATCAGAGTTTCTCGGTCCCGACGGTGCTGTATCAACGCTGTGACAAATTGCTGTGGGTTTGTGACTGGACCACCATGACCAGGCCAGTAGGTGTGCTCAGTCCTATCGAGCAACCTTTTAAGGCTTTTCATGTAAGACCCCATGTGACCATGCGGTGGAGACACAATGCTGGTTGACCAGGCCATGACATGATCACCGGAGAGTAACTGATCTTGACCAAGTAAGGCCAAGCAAAGATGATCAGACAAGTGTCCAGGCGTATGAACACATTCAAGTTGCCAACCTTCGCTCGCGATAATTTCGCCATCTGTCAAGCAAACGTCTGGGCTGAAATTCAAATGGGGTGCTTCATCCGTGTGATCATGCGTCTCCATGTTTAGCTCAGGTAAAGACATCGCATACACCTGAGCCCCGGTCAATTGCTGCAGTCGCTCACAGCCAGCAACGTGATCGGGATGAGAATGCGTTACCACAATATGAGAGACAGTTTCATCACCCAAGGACGTAAGCAGCGCGTTACAGTGTTCGACGTCGTTCGGACCCGGATCGATTACAGCCACGCTGCCACTACCTACCACATAGGTGTTGGTGCCGGTGTAAGTATAGGGAGAAGGATTATTTGCTAGGATTCGTCTCAGATCCGGCCCAATCTTCTCCAACTCTCCATAGTTTTGTCTGTGGTCTTTGCTAAAGGGTATCTTCACCTTAGCTGCTGACCAAAAGCTTAATAGTCAACCCAACGATCCTCGTGATTTGATTGAATGGCCGCTTCAACAAAACGAACCCCATGCGCACCGTCCAATACGTTTGGATATTCCAATGGGTAGCTGGGGGAACAGCCACTATTGTGAGCATCGATCGCATCAGCGACCTCAAGGTATAGGTTTGCCCAAGCATCGGTGAGCGCCTCAGGATGCCCGCGCGGCATCCTGACAAATTGCGAGGCCAAAGTTTCATCCATACCCGCCGAATAGCCCCTGGCAATGGTTTGACAGGGTGCATCTATCGGCATAAATGCAAGCGTTTCTGGTGCTTCCTGATTCCATTCGAGTCCTGCTTTGGTTCCAAACAACCGCACCCGCAATCCACAATGGGTACCGGCAGCCGCTTGCGATACAATCAATGTACCCGGCACATTGCCTTGAAATTTTAGGTTCATAAACGCAGTATCTTCCATGCTCTTTGCGGCGCCAGTTACATGAAAATCCGCACGCAGCGAAGTCGATTTGAGTGTGCTGGCAAACTCCGCAAGTTGAATCGCGTGGGTCCCAATATCTGCCACTGTAAACGAAGGTCCATTTTTTTCAGGGTCCAATCTCCATGGGCTGGCTTCCGCTCCTTCGTCGGTAACGTGAATCGCACCCTCCTGTAAATACTCAACGTGAATTTGCCGAAGTTCTCCCAACAGTCCTTGCTTAACCATCGCTCGCGCTTGACGAACCATTACATGCGATGCATAGGCATAGGTCAGCGCGAAAATCACACCGGTCTGTTTCTGTTTTTCAACGAGTTCGGAGGCAAGAGAGGAATTTAGAGTCAGCGGCTTATCAGATATGATATGTATGCCTTGGTCCATAAAAGCCATAGCCACGGGATGGTGAAGATAGTTAGGCGTAGCGATTACCACGGCATCGATGCCATCGTCTCTTGCACCTTCGCGTTCAGCCATGTCACGGTAATCGGTGTAGATCCTATCGTCATCAAGCATCCATGCGCGGCCTGACTTTAGCGCATTGTCGGGATTGGAGGACAATGCGCCAGCCACCACCGTCCAACGGTTAGACAGCCGGGCCCCATTAGCGTGGACCTCACCAATCAACCCTCCCTGGCCACCACCTACAAACCCCAAACTCAAACGCCCCACATACCCCTCCTCTAACCCCTCCGGGTCGGACCTAGTTAACTGTCTGAAATATTTTACTTTTATTCCAAATTTAATCGCAAAAACAACCCTAATTCGACCATTTGAAACGTGAAAGGCCTGTTTTAAGGCGAAACGATCACTCCGATATCGAAACAATTCCAGAGATATCAATGGGTTCTTCGGGTCCGACCCGAAGTTTGGTTGAGTATGGGTGTATATTCAACGAAAAATTTGGGGCCGCACCGGTAAAAAAATATGACAGATCAAGTGATGGTTCGGGAAGTGGGACCGAGGGATGGCCTGCAACTGGTGAAAGGGTTTATGCCCACCGATGTTAAAACGCAATGGATAGACCACCAAGTGGGCAGCGGCTGCAAACACATTGAAATCACTTCCTTTGTCCCTCCGAGCGTGATCCCTCAATTTGCAGATGCGACAGAGGTGCTCGAATTCTCATTAGATGTTCCAAACCTCGAGGCCGCGGTGCTAGTACCTAATCTTAAAGGTGGACAGATTGCATTCTCAAAGGGTGCGAAGAAAATCATTATGGTGCTCTCAGCCAGTGAATCTCACAACCTGGCCAACGTTCGTCGCACAACTGAAGAATCTATCTCTGAGTTTGGAGAATTAATACAACTACGTGAAAAATTAAAGCTCACTGATTCTGTGCAAATCAGCTGTGCGATTTCAACGACCTTTGGTTGCAGTATAGAGGGAGCTGTCGATGAGAGTCGCGTTCTCCATATTCTTGAAAAAATTCTGCGAACGCGGTGCGATGAAGTTGTGCTATGTGACACCGTTGGCTATGCCAACCCAGACCAAGTTAAGCGTATGTTCATAAAAGCCCAACGATTGACAGACGACATACCATTAGCCGCCCATTTTCACGACACTCGAGGTATGGGTATTGCGAATGTATTTGCCAGTTGTGAAGCCGGAATCCGGCGATTTGATGCATCACTAGGAGGGCTAGGAGGATGTCCATTCGCGCCTGGAGCAACGGGTAATATCGCCACGGAAGATTGTGTTTACCTATTGGAAAATCTTGGATTATCAACGGGCATTGACTTAAGCGCACTCCTTGAAACAAGACAAAAGTTGACTGAGTGGCTACCTAACGAGCAGCTACACGGCAAATTACTTAACGCCGGGTTAGCCAAATCATTTATCACAAGTGCGTAGTGGATTGGCTTTGTTATCGTGAGAATAATCTCGGCGGCGCATTTCTAGGCACCTCAATGGCCTGAGGTGGCCCTGCGTCAACTCGAGTGGACAAGGGAAAAAAAAACCCCGCCGAGGCGGGGTTTTTTATATTGCGGAATTTAGAAACCTGCGCGTTATTCCTTGTTTACATTGACTGCTGCCAGACCTTTTTGGCCCTGCTCAACGTCAAACGATACTTTCTGCCCTTCATCAAGGGTTTTGTATCCATCACCGTTGATAGAAGTGTGGTGAACAAACACGTCTTTTCCACCGTCATCCGGTGCAATAAACCCAAACCCTTTTGTGGCGTCAAACCACTTTACAATTCCAGTACTCACTTAATGTATTACCTTATCAATAAAAAAGAATTGTGCGAATCGTCTGGCCAATAAGCCAGTCTTGCTAGCGATGAGAAGTAAGGCGGGAGAACAGTTCTAGACATGATCCTAAAGCGACACTTGCAACCGATAGGGCGACTGGATATCAAACCCGAGGTATTAACCATCGGGCGTGCTAATGGCCAATCCCACGCACATCTCCAGAATAGGGATCTACACGCATAATTACAAGTAAATAGACTATTCTTTTGACTAAAATAGTGACTTTTAAGCCTTTCTATACCGTAAACCATAGTTCTGGGTTGCTCAAAATGTCGCAGAAAGAGCTGTAAGACCCTTCTTCACTCTGATCTCAAAATTGATGGTCATGCAACATATTTACAAATTATGGCAGCGAAAAACTCCAAAATACCCAAAGTTCCTCTGACTCTTGGCCTACTGGGTCTTCTGCCGTTTTTGGCCAGCTCTCTCATAAGCCTGTTCTCGATCGACCCGTACCAGCACTATGCCGCCCAGTCCCTAGCTGTCTATGGCGCGGTAATCTTGAGTTTTCTCGGTGGCGCGAGCTGGGGAGCTCGTTTAAACGTCAAGGCAAGAGTAGGTGATTGGGCCGGGATGACTTGGGCGATAGTGCCCTCTTTGATCGCTTGGATCAGCCTTCTGTTGCCACCTGTCATGTGTTTAGCCGTGCTAGTTGCTGGCTTTGCATTGCAGTATTTTCTTGATGTCGATTCAGTTAACAGCAAGGTGTTTCCTCGTTGGTATGCTCGACTAAGAGTTATCTTAACTGCCGGTGTTATTGTTACGTTGTTAATCGCATTGGTGGGAAGAGTCGTTTACCAAGTAACCGCATAACATCAACTACAACCTACAAAACAACGCACAGCGACAACTACAGCAATGTCACAAACCGGATTAAACAGCCTTGACATCAGTTGTAAGTGATCACTTCATCCTTTACATAGCCCCTAGCCCACTCCTACCCAGGGTTCGTCAGTGAGTTTCCGCACATATTAGCCCGTCACAGCGGTGATAGATTTTTCACACACTCCGTCAAAAGTGCTGAGTCACTTTTAGTCCTCAACAAATAACCGTTACTAATGATTTATTTCTATCAACAGTCACATCGACTACCGATGGGACGTTACGAGCGAACAGCGCCTTCATTGAGTTGAGCTGGTTGGTTGATTTCGTTTTTTGTATTTAAGTGCAGTGTGGTGAGAACTAGAAATTTTTTAATTAATAAGATTTCTAACAAATAATCATAATTTACAAGAGGCAAAAATGTCCGAAGATCAATTGCTAGATCGCACGATCAAAATTAAACATCCGACAACATTCGCGGAATCACAAAATCCAATTGCAGAATGTCATGATCCTATCGCACCCCAACCCACCCAGATCAGGTCAGATTACTTAGTAAATCGCCTGTTCGATACAAAAGAAAACAATCTATTTAATTACGTGAAGTTCCATATGGTTGGAAGTGCTATTAAGAAATACTGCGGCGCCTCACCAAAACTCCTTGATGTTGGATGTGGACTCCAAGTGGCAAAGTCCTTTCTGGACATACTGGTACCTGATAATCAGTACTACGGCATTGATTATGAGGAGGCCTTCGCTCCCGATGCCGTGGTCGATCTGTTCGACTATTCGTCTGTAGCGGCTGCGATGCAAGCCAATCACGACGCAATTATGATATTGGATGTACTGGAGCACCTCACCGATGATGTGGGAGAACTGGAAGACATTATGTCGAATATTGCCCGTTGCACACCCAAGGATTCATGGGTCGTGATTACGCTTCCGCAAATGTATCGACTAGACCGACTAAAGCTTTCACATCTTCACTACCCTGAGCATAAAATTCGATTAACTCAAAAAGAGTGGCTCGCCTCGCTAACAAAACATTTCTCTGTTCATAGCGTTCAGGGCCTTGGCTACCTGTCGGTCTTTCCTTACTTGCCGATGCTATCCAAAAAATACGCGTCTCACAGTAAATACGAACGTCTATTTATGCATCTGCGTAGCCAAACTTTTGAAAAAGATTTTCTTAAACCAACCGACCTGTTTCTATCCAACACATTGGGTAAATTACCTATCCTGAAGCATTGGTCGAACGATTTTCTGGTAGTTGCCAGAGCACGACAACATGCAAACGCAGAATAGTTTCCACCCAGACTATTTGGGGGAAGTCGCTCGGCGGCTGAAACTACGACCCTACCCACACGTTCGACAGTTTGTAATTCAACATCTGTTTGCAGATACTGTACGTCTGCTTAAATTGCTGCACAGCTACGTCCCAATAGACGTTGTCATTGGAATTAGTTATTCGGGAAATCAGGCATCGATTGATGAGCTGCGATCTCTGGGAATAGAGGTAATTACGCCTTCGTATAAAGAACTAGAATCTATTGTCCTAAAAACTCTTAAGCGGCGTATCGAAAAAGCAAAAAATGAAGATCATAAGCTAATTTTACATGAAGTTGGAGGGTACGGAATTAAAGCTTTACATACTCCCAACAACATATGCGATGGAGTCTTCATAGGCGCTTTGGAGATAACTAAGCAGGGTGTTTGGGTTGCAGAAGCACTTCCGAACCTAAGCATCCCTCAATTTAACGTGGCGCAAACAAGACTTAAAGAAATCGAAGGAAAATTGGTGGGCGAGGCAGTGGTTGCCGCCTTGGATACTATTATGCGCGAAGTTGGCTACGCGTTCGTGGGACGACCTGCACTTGTCTGTGGCTATGGATGGGTGGGAAAAGGAGTCGCACAATCACTTAAGAACAAAGGAATGAGTGTTGCAGTTCGCGATACAGATGTCGTTAGTTTGGTGGAAGCTGCGGTTGATGGTTTTTTACCGAATCGTGGCAACGTATTGGAACTACCACCGGCCATCGTTGTGGGCGCAAGTGGACAATGCTCCATAGATTCTCGACTCATGGATCAACTTCCGCATCGCTGCGTGCTTGCCAGTGGTGCGTCGAAGAACCACGAAATTGAATTACCGTATCTAGAATCTAACTGCTCGACTAGCACTCAGATTCACCCACACATCATTGAATATAAACTACGTGACCAGCGCACTTTGTACTTAGTCAATAATGGATTTCCGGTCAACTTTACTAGTGCGAGCGTGCCGGATGAAATCGTCGAGTTTTTATTTGCAGAATGTATGATGCTGGTTCCACTTCTTCTTGAAAATACCTGGGAACCAGGTACCTACACATTGCCTGCCGAACAGGAAGCACTACCTGCCGAAGTTTGGTTGGATATGCGCTAATCAAACAACGGCAGATTCTATTATGCAGCTAGATTCGACAATGCTGGTAATCCTTCCTGATGTTCTAAGGCGAATCTAAACATCTGCATTTTGTCTATAGGTTTGCTAAAGAGATACCCTTGGGCCTCGTGGCACCCCATTTCTTTTAACCAGATCCATTGGTCAGGAGACTCCACACCTTCAGCAACCAATGTTAATGACAGCATTTTACCCATACCAATAATCATTTCCAATACAGCACGATGTTCCTCATCCAGCAGAAATGATCGGTCGATCTTCAGACTGTCTAATGGAAATTTTTGAAGATAGGCTAAATTACTGTATCCGGTTCCAAAATCATCAATACTGAGCTTCAAACCGAGTTTTTTAATCTCTGTTAATGTGGACTTTACTTCCCCACTTTCAGCCATGAGCATGGATTCGGTAATCTCCAATTCTATTTTAGAAGGATTGCACCCTGATTTGCGTAAAGCTGCGTCCAGTTTCTCTACAAGATTACCTGCTTTAAAATCGCGAGGAGAAATATTAACTGCCATCGACAAGTCCAGCCCGCTCATCGACCACAACTGCTGCTGACACAAGGCTTCATTTAAGACAAAGTCTGTAATCTGCCCTACAAGCCCACACTCTTCGGCGATCGGTATGAATTCCATAGGCATTACTAACCCCCGATCTGGATGATTCCAACGAACCAATGCCTCAACACCCGTTACTTTCCCCGTTTGACAATTCATTTTCGGTTGGTAAAACAACACCAACTCTCGATTCTGAAGGCCTTTGCGGAGCTCTGTTTCTACGCGTAATCGTTGCTTAATATTTGCTTGCATCTCGGGCTGAAAAACACTTCTACCTCCGCCACGGCTTTTCGCGTTATACATAGCCAGATCGGCATGCTGCATCAATTCGCTGACGCTGTGGCCGTGATCAGGATACAAACAAATACCTATACTTGGTGTGACCAGCAACTCGTAGTCTTTTACCTTTAATGGTTGTGACATTTGAACGACGATATCATCAGCCATGGCCAGTACTTCAGATTCGTTTTTGAAGTCTTGTATCAAAACGGTAAACTCATCTCCTCCTAAGCGCGCCAAGAGCTTTTCACTACCTAAACTCCGTGTCAGTCTGTTTGCTACAGCAACCAACAGGCTATCCCCTACACTATGTCCCAGTGAGTCATTTATTAACTTAAACCGATCCAGATCGATAAAAAACATGGCCACCTTTTGCTGCTTTTTTCGGCATTCGGCAACTGTATTGGTAAGCTCATTGAGAAAGTAGGTACGATTGTATAAACCAGTTAAATTGTCTGTGTAGGCCAGTTTCAGAATTTTTTCTTGCGCTTCACGTTTTTCAGTTATGTCAAATTCGCTCACCAATATGGAGGCAGTACCAGTTTTTGGATCTGGACAGCTTTCGAGCGCTAGTCGATGCCAAGCAACACCCTTGGCTACTCTAACCGGGGCTTCAACAGATGCTCGTCCATACATCTCAACCGACATCATGGCAGCAGAATAATCCTCTGGATTCTCAAAATGCTCACACAGGGTTTTAGTGTCAGCGCCCAACATGTTTCTCGCCGCTGGATTGGCGTAGTCAAGCTCCCCGGAGTGTCCATACACACTCACATACACTGATGTGTGCAGTAGTGCATTGGCTCGGTACAACGTGTCTACATCAGAATCATTGCCCTGACCAAGCGCATGTACCATTAATAAAGGTTTATTCCAGCCTACATCGAGACCAGAGATCATACATTCGTAAGTGGTTGGGCTACCCTTGGGATAAAACGTCCAACGTTCCACTATCGCTTCTGAATCGGGAGTTAGATCATCTCTGTATTGCTTCAGCCTTTGGTGAACACGAGTGGACAACCCTTCACTAATATCTCGAGACTGAAGTTCTTCTAAGGAAGCCGCAGACCAAAGTTCTAATGCTTGACTGTTAGCCCAAACAAATCTCAAAGTACTTACATCAAACAACCACAGAGGTAACTTTAGTTGTCCGAGGTACTGAGTTAAACGAACTGCATCGTCATTTAGTTTCATAACTACCACTGGGCAAACATGCTGGATAAGATGTTCTAGGTAACTTGCATTTTTGCTGCCATACATTGAGGGAGTCCGATTAAGGATGGAATTAAATACAAGCAAATTAAATAAGTAACTTTTTACGTTACATGAATTATTCATTCCAACAAACAAACCCACTGAAGAAGTGGACAATGGCTATCCATAAGGTCGTTGCTTAACACCCTATTCAATCCAGTTAAAAACGAATTCAATCGGCTTTGAACAGACCCCTATTAATCCCTGCAAATGCTTATCACTTCTTACTGATTGGACGATTGATCCATGATGGTGCACGCCGTGGTCCGACCCCTTAGGGTCCGACCCGACGGAACGGGAGGGAATAGTGGTGTCATCGCTCGAAATTGCACAGCTATTTTTCACACTAAGGAGTGAAACGATTAACAACACATTATTGATACGATTTCATCAATAACTGATAATTTCGGCGTTTGATGCAAACAATTCGCCCGCCTGAGCACATTTTTCAATCAAAAAGTTTCGTGAATAAATGTAACTCTTGCGCAACGTAGGTTGACAAAAGTACACTATTCACCCTTTTGGGTAATAGACAAGTGGTTGTTAGGAGACGATCCTACTCTAAAGGTTACCGTAGCCGATCCAAAAGGTTCGGTTGCTTATTTGTAATTACTCTAGGTACTGAACGCTCGGATTAGTGAAGAACCAGCTCAGGTATCGACCGTTTTTAGGAGACCGACAACCATGGAAATACTTCTGGTAGAAGATCATCGTCTGGTAGCAGACGCAATGAAGGTCATGCTTAAGGACCTTCACCCGGATGTGAACGTCACAGCGTGTTATTCCACCCAGCACGCGCTGGCAGTCGTAGACGAAGGCAAAAGATTCGATTTGGTCCTGACTGACCTACTCATGCCCGGAATTGATGGGCTGGGTTTACTATCGGCTTTACAAAATCGACATCTATCCTATCCAACCGTCATCATCAGCGGTGTCAGCGATGATAAGACCATCAAGGCGGCTTACGATCAAGGTGCAGCCGGGTATATACGTAAAGCCTTACCGGGTGTCGAAATGATTGCTGGCCTAAAGAAAATTCTCAACGGCGGTCGGTTCTTTCCTGACAAATTTATGGGTTTTGAACCTTACCCAAGCACACTTCGCGTGCCATGCGTAACAAATAACGTTATGCAAAAACGCAAACCCGGTGAAAAACAATTGCAAGTGTTAAGGCTGATGGCCGCTGGTAATTCCAACAAACAAATTTCGCAGATTATAGGAATCAGCGAAGCCACCGTTAAGTATCACACGTCGCAATTATTTAAATTGCTCGCTGTAAAAAACCGCACTTCGTGTGTACGTGAGGCGCACACTCAGGGCCTGCTCAACCAATATAACTACGACCAGTAGGTTTTTAATAAATCGCTTAGCCGCAGGCTGAAGCCTACAATGACAGCGAGTCGATTAAGGAATCTATCGACTCGCTAACATCGCCCATTTGTCGCTTAGCAGAAAACAAAACTTCGAATCCGCTATTTCACGGTCAAGCCGCCTTTTCTTTGTGAGTGTATATCCAAACCCCATAAGGCAATAGAGCGAAAAGAGCCACTGCAAGTTTCACCAATAAATCGCCTACAGCCCAGCCATACCACACTGCACCTGTTCCAGCGAACGCGAGGAAAAAGAACAACCAGGTATCTAGTATGGTGCCTATAACGGAAGAGGCAAACGGCGCTATCCACCACTGCGTGTTCCTTAGTTTGTCAAACACAGATACATCGACGAGTTGTGCGGTTATGAAAGCAACTCCAGAGGCTAGTGCAATGCGTGGTTCAGCGAGGTAGAAAGATGCCAGCACACCCACTGCGAAACCCACAAATACTACTTTTCGAGCATCTCCTGCTCCCCAATATCGATTCGTTAAATCAGTTATCAGGAATGCAAAAGGAAAAGTAAACGCACCCCAGGTCCATAGATCGTTTATCGGAATGCTGACCAATATATTGGATGCAACGATTACAATGGCCATTGCCACTATGGGCAATAGAAGTCTGCGCTGATGAAGCATTGAAAACTCGTGTGATTCAGTGAATTGCGAGCGAATACTACTCAAATTCTTTTAATTAGGGGTATTTTAATGAAAATCGGAAGACTTGATTTTCAGCGCAATGTGAAAGAGACGGGAACTTCCGTGGCAAAAAGCGGTGAGAGCAACGCCGCAGGAGGTTCAGGCGCCGGTGATGATGCACGGACCGAATCCAACGCAGCTTGGTCCAACAGGGCCACACCTGAGGTCTTGCGAACCGCTAGATCATTTATTTCTCCATGTTCATTTACCGAAAAGCGCACGATAACAACCCCTTGCTGCTTACGTCGCTTGGCACGGGTCGGGTAATTCAAGTGTCCGGCAATCCAACTTTGTAAAGCTACTCGATAGTCCGTTGTCAGTGCCTGTATCTCTTGCGTAGTGGCGGTAGGAGATTGCACGTCCTCTATTTTTTGTGAAGTCTCAGCCTCACTAGATCCAGCAGGTGTGATCTGCATCAACTGCGATGAATCGCTCGAATCGGGCTTAGGTTCGGGCTTAGGTTCGGGCTTAGGTTCGGGCTTAGGTTCGGGCTTAGGTTCGGGCTTAGGTTCGGGCTTAGGTTCGGGCTTAGGTTCGGGCTTAGGTTCGGGCTTAGGTTCGGGCTT
>JAHQVR010000216.1 GCA_019634245.1 Gammaproteobacteria bacterium | reverse complement strand
TGCGATGACAAACCTGCAATTTGATTCAAACGTGAAAAGCCTGCTGAATTCCAGGTTTTCGGAAATGATTGATGCGATGCACAGACAGCGTGAACTGATTACCGATCGCGAAGTTTAAGATCCATGAAGCAGAGTAATTACACTATTCGCGAGTAGCAAAACCAGGCTGATAAACACCCTCGAATTAGTCTAAATATGAGCTTGCACGACTATCTGATCTAATTCACCAAATGGCAGTGTGCCAGCATCATCCTTAGCCTGCATTCGAACTCTGTCGTTAAACGATAGGAACGGTGTGTGAATTTCTCCTTTATCCAGTAACTCTATAACCTGAATCTCAGAGATACAACTGGAACCCGCGGTGCGATCAGCATTGGATACAGTACCTGAACCGATAACTGTGCCTGCAGATAATCTTCTGGTTTTGGCAGCGTAGGCGATAATTTCACCAAAGGAGAAATCCATTTCCGCACCATTTGCTCGCCCAACTTCCTGGCCGTTTACTTCTATATGTAATGGCAGATGTACACGACCGTTATTCCAATTGTCCCCAAGTTCATCGGGAGTAATTGCCAATGGTGCAAAAGAGCTACTCGGTTTGGCCTGAAGAAATCCGAAACCACGTTTCATTTCTCGAGGACCATCTGCACGCAAAGACCAGTCGTTAATGAGCAACAACAGGCGAATGGCATTTTGTGCATCCAATGCACTGGTACCCATGGCAATTTCATCCACTATCACCCCGAACTCGCCTTCCATATCAATTTGCAAGGATTCGTCTGGAAACTCTATAGGTTCGTAAGGGCCTCGAAAATCATCGCTGGCTCCTTGATAAACCAGAGGATGGGAGGTCATGCTTTCATCTGCGGGTATCTTGAATGCCTTGGACACCAGTCTGCCATGATTTAAAAATGCCGAGCCATCAAGCCATTGTGGAGCACGTGGAAGCGGCGCCATACAACGATGAGGATCAAACATTTGTCCTGTAACAACGCCTGAATTTAATTGATGGGATAATTCTTCCAGACGAGGTCCAATTTGCAACCAATCTTCCATTGCAGATATCAGAGTTGGGCAGATGGGCGATGCAGAGATCACATGCTCTTGATCACTGGATACGACCATTAGCTCACCATCTCGCTTACCGTTACTGTATGTTGCAAGTTTCATGAGTTAAACCTCGATACCTTCATCAGAACCGTTAAGAAACACACGCGTAGTTGTTGGAATCGCATTGGCAATAGTGGCAATTGCCATACAGGCATCACGGCACACAGAGACCAGTTGCTGAATATTTTCTGACTCTTCATTACTGTCGATCAGGATGTGGCAGGTATAGGCATCGCAGCGACCTTGCCCTTGTCCATTCTGGGCCTCTGCCATTGGTAGAGTTGCATATTCGGCGCGTACTTCAACCTTGATAGACGATATTTCCATCGGGGTTTTATGTAAATAACCTTTAATATGTGTCAGTAGACAGAAAGCGACACCCATAATCAAATAACCTAAAGGCGATGGTGCTGCATCAGCGCCACCCATTCCAGTGCCTTCATCACAACGAATTTCCCAACTGCTGTAATCATCCCGTGGGCTGATAATCACGCCGTGTTTGCTTTGTCCGTCGCCCGGTTCAGCAACCACTTCGTAGGCAAACGAAAATGGCTCTCCAGGTTTAATTTTTGGTCTCTCGTAAGGTGGCAAGGACGTGATTTGCGGCCGTGTCGACAAGCGACTGACAATTTGCTCCATAAGTGCTACTCCGTTACTCTTCAAAAATTGCCACTGCTCGAATGAAACCCGCTGAGGCAGCTTTGATTTTGTACGGGAAACAAGAAATGATAAATCCCGTGGGTGGTAGTAGATCCAGATTGGTCAGTTTTTCAATATGACAGTAGCCAATTTCCATGCTGGCCCTATGCCCTTCCCAGATAATTGACGGGTCTTTCGTTTCTGCAAAGCGTTTGGCGGTAATAGAAAACGGAGCATCCCAACTCCATGCATCCGTACCGGTAACACGGACCCCCTGGCGAGTTAAATGTAAAGTGGCCTCGCGACCCATGCCACAACCTTTATCAAGGTAATCGTCGTATCCGTAACGAGTGGCTGCCGACGTATTAACCACAACGATATCGCCCTTTTCCAGAGTATGGCCAATGCGTTCTAGCTCGTTATCAATATCGGATGGTTGTACTATGTATCCGTCTTCAAAATGTCGGAAGTCGAGTTTGACGCCGTTGCCGTAACACCACTCTAGCGGCACTTCATCAATAGTGATAGCGCGTTTTCCGCCGTCCATGGTTGAGTGATGATGATACGGTGCATCTAAATGGGTGCCGTTATGCGTTGAGATTTCCAGTTGTTCCACTGCCCAACCGTCACCACTCGGCAGATCATCTTTTTCTAATCCGGGAAACATCATCTGCAATTGCTCAGGTGTATCCTTATGCGATAAATAATTTATTTTGGGTAACATTATTGGAGGATCAGAGGCAATATCGTTTTCTACAGATACAGATAAATCAATAAAACGTCTTGGCATCTTGAAATCCTAGCGCCCGAGAAGGCCGGTTACGATGGGTGGGTATGCAATCACAATGCAAAGACAGATCAGCATCATTAATGCAAAAGGGGCAGCGCCTATAAAAATATCTTTAAGGCTGACGTCGGGGTTATCAATTGTTGATTTTATTACGTAGACAGAAATGCCAAACGGCGGAGTTAGCAACCCGATTTCAACAGCTATAACGGTTGCAATACCAAACCAGATTAGATCGACATTCATTTGTGTAACCACCGGAAGCATTAATGGCACCATGATTAGCATAATCGAACTACTGTCGAGGATCATTCCAAACAAAATGACCACTAAACAGTACAACAACATTAACTGGATGACCTCAAGATCAACGCTTGCGACCAGTTGACCAAATTGGCCGGGTAACCCTGAAAACGCGAGCATCCGAGAGTACATTTGAGCGGCGATAATCAAAAAACAAACTGCTGCGGTCACTAACCCGGTTTCAACCAGGACTTTCCAGAAAATGGTAAGAGTTAGTCGACGTTTCAGTAAACCAATAATCATGGCGCCGATAGTGCCGACAGCACCTGCCTCTACTGGAGTGATCCAGCCGGTATAAATACCACCGAGCACCAGACTAATCAGCACAGCTATGGGCATTCCTTTGGACATGATCTGTAGTGCAGACATCCGGGTTGTGTTTTGATCAAGATTTCTGCCGACAAAACCTGGGCATAAATACGCAAGTATTATTGTGCCTAGTCCAAACAAACAGGCCAGCAGAATTCCCGGGCCAATACCGGCGATAAACAAATCACCAATTGACTGCTCGGCCAGTAGACCAAAAAGGATTAGTAGTAAACTCGGCGGAATTAACATCCCCAGCACAGAACTTCCTGCTACAACCCCAACCTAAAAGCGCTTGCCATAACCATGACGATTGAGTTCTGGTACGGCTATTTTCGTAAACACAGCCGCTGATGCTATCGATATGCCGGTGATTGCTGCAAAAATGGCATTTGCGCCAATAGTGCCTACGCCCAGGCCACCTTTAATTCGATGAAACATGGCATTCGCAACATCAAACGCATCACGCCCCATCCCGGTTTCAGCAACCAGAAACCCCATTAATACAAACAAAGGTACGACGCCGAAAAAATAACTGGAAATAACATCATTTGCCGCCAGCCCCAACATTTTTGCTGCCAGCTCAGGATTACCTTTAATGGCCCATACGCCAACGAACGAACAAAGAATCATCGCAATAGGGACATGCAAACCAATCAGAACCAGTAAACCCATCGCAGCCAGGGCCAACAAGCCTATTTCGAAAGGACTCATGCGTCAGATTTGCCCGAAGAATCGTTACTTAAGGTCGTTAAATCATCGTTGTCACCGGAGCGCCAGCGTTTGATCATGCGCGCTAAAAATTGCAGAGCCAGTAGCACACTCCCAATTAACAACATTAACTTTGCGGGCCAGGTTGGCGCAGTAAAGTCGCCGACAGCGCCAATAAAATCTTGCCGCGACCACGCCCGTACCAGAATCGGCCAGTGAGCGTAGATAATTACCGTCATAACGATCAAGCCAAGCAAATCAAACAAGGTGTCCATTGCATTAGCTAATCGCGCAGACCGGTTTCTGATTGTGTTTATCAATCCGTCAGAGCGAGTCAAACGTCCGGTTCGTAGTGCATTAGGAACCTGTAAGAAAACAATCGCAACAATAGACAGGGAAACTAGTTCAGGCACGCCAGAAACAGGCAAATCAAAAAGATTACGACCCATAACATCAGCCCCGATTAACATGACCAGGGCCACAATAAGCAGGGAGCCAATAACATTGGCTCCCTGAGTTAGCCAATCCAGCCAACGAAGGAAGGCGACTATCATAACGCGCTTCTTTTTGTAGCCTTAGCCTCTATTCTTTGTCCCAATCACGTAGTGGTGTTGCGCCTGTATTACGCATTGCGTCCATATACAAAGTCAATATTTCACTCCCTGGGCGCCCTTTTTTATCCAGGTCTTCTGCCCAGGTTTTAGCGGCGTTTTCCATTCCTGAGGCCCATGTATTTCTCATATTGTCATTGGCATCTGTAATGGTGGCACCATTATCACCCATGACTTTGAATGCAGTGGTAACCATATTTTCCAGATCACCTAAATACCAATCTAAGGCAGTATCTGCTCCTGTATGTAAGGCTTTTTGGACATCGTCTGGCAATCCGTCATACCAGTCCCTGTTGGCGCAGATCGCTCCAGCAAATTGAGCACCCAAACCCATTTTGGTTATATGAGGTGCTACTTCATACAACTTGCCTGGCAGAGCTGCAGAGGCAAAGACAATGACACCATCATAAACACCGGTTTTGAGTTCGTTATAGTAGGTAGTGAGATTTCCCGACACTGCCACCGCACCTGTGCCGGATAACCAATTTATTGCGGGCCCAGGTGCTGCAATCTTGCGACCTTTTAAATCGTCGAGTGAGTTAAGTGGAAACTTGGTCATTAACAGATAATCGTCAATTGCGATGGGTGCGCCGATATAAACAACGTTATTTTCATCGTAGGAACGACGCATACGTGGATCTTCATGTAGCTTGTGCAATAACTCCGATACAGCACGTGGATCGTCAGATACAAATGGTGTGTAGTAGGTTACATTTTGTTCCGGCATTTTTGCAGGATCAAACAACGAACTGCATGCGCCTATCTCGGCCAGGCCAGCTTCTACTGTTTCAAGCTCTTCACCAACACCTGCAATGGAACCACCGTACTGACTGGTAAAATTGATGGTATGACCGAGTTTTTCAAGCTCCGCAGCTACGGTAGGTGCGAAAGGATCATCCATTTGTTTAACCCAGCGAAATACCGGGGGATGACCGGCCACCATTGTTACGTTGTATGAATCTGCAATGACAGCTGTTGAAAAAATCGTTACTGCTAGTGCTAATCCAGATTTTATAATATTCATGTTACCTCCAGTTGGTTGTTGCTTATTAATCCTCAAGTGTTGCCAGAGCGCGAATTCCTCCCGCTATATAAGTGACAATGGAGCGGCTTACTATTGTGTTACGTTCCTGGCTACTGTACTTGCGTCGCCCACTTAACCGTTCAACCCGGCCATCACTTCGAATAATATTGACTAAGGATCCAAGCGCAAACGAATATCCCAGAGCTGCCGACTCTCGATCTATTTCCGGGGCGGCTTTTCTGATTGCATCAATAAATTCACTGGCGATTTCGTCGTAGCATTCACGAATCAAATCTGCGTCACGAGCACTACGAACAATCAGTGCAGCGTAAAATATTTGTTTGTATGCCTTACCGCCACCTGCCGGGCCAATCGGTGGTTGGATGAATGCATCAATCACCTGCTCTAATGCTTTCCTGGATCGGAATTCCACTTTCGAAAGTAGTTCACGCCTTTGTGCATTGATTATGTCTGCACGCCTGCGTACGACCTCAGCATATAAATGTTCTTTGTTATTAAAGTGATAATGCAGCAAGGACTGGGATACACCAGCATTACCGGCAATCGTTTTCATACCGGCCGCATCAAAGCCAAGCTCTGAGAACGTTTGTTCTGCAGATATCAGTATTTTTTCAGTTGCAGATTCTGTTTGTAGTGCAGGCATTTTGATTCCTAATGAGATATCATTATATCCTGACTGATCGATCAGTCAATATTCAAAAGCAATTCTACATATTGTTGTCCTGCGATCGCTTTAAATCAGCTAAACGAGCCGAATCTATTTTTGCGCCTTGCTATACGCAATTTGATAAGGAAAGATGGATGCCTGATGAGGAAAAACAGATAAGGTGAAAAATAGGTGATGCTTGATCTAAATACATGGGTCATATTTCTAACGGCTGCCGCTGCGTTGGCATTTGCACCAGGGCCGGGAATGCTTTATGTGTTATCGCGGACTATAGCTGGCGGAAAATCAGTTGGCATAGCCTCTACAATGGGTGCTGCCTGTGGTGGTTTGATCCATGTATTTGGTGCGGCAATCGGCGTCTCGGCGATATTGGCCACGTCTGCAATTGCTTTCTCGATAATTAAATACCTGGGTGCGGCCTTTTTAATCTATTTAGGGCTGAAGATACTGCTATCCGCGTTTGATCGATCCAACGATAAGCCAGAAGTTTTTACTGACAAGAATGAAAATGAAATTAAATCGGCGTTCTACCAAGGAATAGTTTCAGAATTTCTTAACCCGAAAACGGCTATATTCTTTTTGGCATTTATTCCTCAATTTATAAATCCATCGCAAGGAAACGTATTTTCCCAGTTCATAGTTTTAGGGCTAATAGTCGTACTTTTGAACGCCATACCTGATTTACTGATTGCGTTTTTATCCGGGCCGGTGCAGAGAATGTGGAAATCAGGTAGCTCTATAAGATTTGTTCAGCAGCTTGTTTCCGGTTTTTGTCTCATCGCGCTGGGGATCTATTTAGCTCTAAGTGGTGTAAATAAAACAAGCTTGGTGCGGACTGGATAACTACAGCCCAATTTATGCGGTCTGCACCTTTTAAGCCGAAGTGCGCTGGTATGCCAAAAGGTGTCCCGATCGAGGTTCTGTCTACTGCCTGATTGTTCCAACCCGAGGCTTTAAAGATACTTAATGATGAACTACGAAGGAAAATGCCACTGTGGCAGTGTCCAGTTTTCGTTTACTGGCCCGGAAATCACAAATGGTCTACGTTGCAATTGTTCTATGTGTAAGCGTAGAGGGGCGATAATGACTGCCTATACAGTAGAACCGGGCAATCTATCTATTGTTGATGAAAATTCGTGCTTGCGCCTGTACCAATTCGGCAGTTGCGTTGCGAAACATTATTTCTGTATTGAATGCGGAATCTACCCGTTTCACCAATCGTTGAGTAAACCTGACCACTACCGTATCAATATTGGTTGTATTGAAGGTGTTGACTCCGTCAACCTGCCATTTGATATTTTCAATGGTCAGGCTCTTTAGCGTGGGCAATACTTAGGTAGAAGATTCATTCAGTTTGTTGTCTGCTAGAGCGAACGAATTACCGGAGCTTAAATTTGTTTGATTATTCTGTAACGCACTGGTCTACCTTTTTGTCCGCGACAGTTTTGCTTACGCTCTCACCAGGTCCTGACCTGGCGTATATATTAGCTCAGACAGCCAGATTCGGTCGCAGAACCGGTTTAATAGCGATGCTCGGAATTTGGACCGGTGCATTTGTACATGTAGTATTTGCAGCAGCAGGCATATCGGCTGTTTTACTGGCGTCCGCCACTGCATTTCTATTGATCAAATGGATTGGTGCGGCTTATCTTATTTGGTTGGGTGTGCAGGCGTTTCGATCAAAAGGAACATCGTATAAAACCACTTCGACTATTTCTGATGTCAGTAATTTTACTATTTATAAGCAGGGTGTACTAATCGCAACGTTAAACCCAAAAGTAGCAATGTTTTTTCTGGCATTTCTCCCCCAGTTTGTTTTGCCCGGTGCCGGGCCAGTGGGCGCTCAGATATTATTGCATGGGAGCCTGGTAATTCTGGTGGCGGCTTTTATCGAGCCACCAATAGTTTTTCTTAGCGCGAGATTTTCGCAACGTGTGGAAAAGTTATCTGGTGTACAAGTTTTTGTTGATAAGTGTCTCGGTCTGTTTTTTATAGTATTGGGTATACGATTGTTGTTTGTAAAAAACACCTGAAACAACGCGAGGGCATTATTATCACAAGTTACAACGATAGGTATCAGAAATACACACTGGATATTTACTTTAGATCACCCTCAGCAAGAATAATGCTAGGGGGCTCTTTGATTTTTGAAAAAGGATTTTCCCCTTCGTACATGAACGATTCATAGGCAATCTCCGCTTGAACGGTGTGCCCAAATTTGTTGATGCAAAGATGTTGAGTTGCTGATGAAGACAATTCGCCTACAACGCTCCTGAAACCAGC
>JAHQVR010000215.1 GCA_019634245.1 Gammaproteobacteria bacterium | reverse complement strand
GGAAGCCGAAAGGGAACTCATTGATGTACGCGCTGAGCTGGGTAGGATGCGGGAGTCAAGCAAGCAGTTACAGTCGCATGAAAAAGCTGCAACTCAACTACGCGCAGACCTTTCAGAGCGCGACAGCAAGATTGTAGCTCTTCAAAATACGGCTCAAAAAGTACCGACCCTTGAAGCCGCCGTTAAGGATAAAGATGCATTAATCATCCGGCTTAAGAGTACTGCTGATAGAGCAAGGAGTCTTGAATCAGAATTGAAGACTAAAGACAGTAGTATTGTTGAGCTACAGAAAAACGTTGTGCTTGTGCAACAACATGAGAGAACGTTAAAGGAAAGAGAGGCAACTATACAGAGTCTAAAGTCTGAGCAGGCAAAGCTTGCACCTCTTGAAAAAGAACTTGCCGCTAAATCGTCTGAAGTGAGTCGTTTGTCTGATCAAGTGAAGCAGATATCGATTCTCCAAAGCCATCTTGATGCTAGTGAAAAATCATTAGCCGAAACCAAGTTAGCTGCCAAGGAGGCCGGGGCAAGCAAAGCTGCGTTACAAAGTGCGGAACAAAACATTTCGCAGATGAAAAGTGAGCTCAGTCAATATAAGTCAGCTCAGGCTGAGCTTGCTGAGTCAAAGAAACAACTCAAGCAATTGCGTGTCGAGCTTGATAAAGCTAAATCTCTTGAGCAAACCGTTAGTGCACGAGATGTCAAAATTGTTGAGCTCAATCGCGAGATTGATTCAATGAATACGCTCAAAGCTGAATTGAAAAAGAGTGAGAAAACCGTATCTTCTCTTGAATCAGAGAACACTAAGCTGGCCGGATTGCGAAAGGATGTGAACGAAGCTGAAGCAAATTCGCGTAAATTGCAAGCTGAACTTGATCGATTACAAACGGTTGAAAAGCAACTTGCTACTGCACAGCAAGAGCTTGGTGTAGCACAAGCAGATGCTGCCAGCTTAACCAAGGTCCGGAAACAGCTTGCTGATGCAGAATCGCGTTCGGTGGCAAACGGTAATGAAATCACCAGGCTTAAGACTGAAATAAACGAGATCGGTACCTTGCGAAAATCGCTAGATGCCAAAGAACGGGAGCTTGATCGGCTACGTAAGGCTGCATCTGAACTTGACGACAGCAGAGTTCGTATCAATAACTTGAGTAAGTCATTGTCCAAAGCTGAGAAAGAGGCGGAGTCAGCCAAACAAAATGATCTTGAACTGCGCCGCTTGCGAAGTGAAATGCAAGCTCTGCAAAAGGAGCGAGATAAGTCGGTCAGCTCAATGAAATCGCTAGAGCAGCGTTCGCAAAAACAAAAGCAGCAGCTGGATGAGAGTCGCCGACTAAAAAGTCGTATTAAGGAATTGGAATCGCTGGAAGCGGACATTGTTCGTCGTGATAAGCAAATAGCTGATCTGAAACAACGTCTGGCGAATTTGCGGTCCCGACCGGCTTCAAAGTCTGCACCAAAACCTGCGCCCAAGGCTGCGCCGAAACCTACGCCGAAACCTGCTCCAAAGCGTGCTGCTAAACCAAAAAAAGCGACAGCGAAGAAGAAGCCTCTTTACAAAGCACCAAAAGAGAAAGACGATCTGAAGAAAATCAAAGGCATTGGACCTGTTATGGAGAAAGTGCTCAACAAGCTTGGTGTCACATCATATAAGCAGCTTGCTAATTTCACTAAGGCCGATATTGCTAAAGTAACCGATGCATTGGAAACCTTTCCAGGTCGCATTGAGCGCGATAATTGGGTGGGTGGTGCTAGGCGGCAATATAAAAAGAAATACGGCGCTAAAGCGTAGTTAATCGGCAGACTTGGGTGTTGCGTGGCAGCACGCAAGTCTGCTCTGCGTTGTATCTGGGTGGCACTTAATAATCTACATGCCGCGATAATCTACATGCCACGCCTAAACCTTCTTCATCCTGGCACATCACCCGATAGAGTGATGCGATGCTGTCAATTGGGTGGCATCATTTCCGACACAGGCGTTTATTAAAAACGTAGGATAGTGACAAAAGACAATAGCAATGTCTTTGTGTGCTATTGAAAAATATTGTGTTGACGTAGATCCTAAAGACACACTAACTATCGCGATAAATTGGTAATGTCCATAAACAGGCGTTGCAATTGTATATGGAGATGTAGCCATGCAGCTAAAGCCACTCACCGTCGGCCCAATCATCGGAGAAACTACAACTTCCAGAGTGCGTATATGGGGTCGAGCAGCTCCGTCTGTTGTTGATGGCGGCCCTAGAAGGTGCTTTGGTGTTATCAGGTTTATGGAGTATGGCGGTGATGAATATTTAAAGCCGCGATATTTCAAAATGAATCCTAATTTTGATATGACTGGTATCGCCATCTTGGATCGCCTGGCGCCAAACTCATACTATGAATATCAAATGGGATATTTTTATTCTGATGTCGAATTGAAAGACGCTCCTGCTCAAGATATAGATTGGGAAAAAACTAACTATGGTTATTTTAAAACCGCGAGTGATGATGATTCGCATCCTCGAACTTTCGCGATTGGTTCATGCCGTTATTTACTGAATACGTTTTTTGGAGACTTTTTCGACGATAGAGGTGATAAAACGTTTAGATCCATTAACAGGCAAATAGACGATGATGGGGTTGAATACGATCAATTGATCATGATGGGAGATCAAATTTATGCTGACGATTTGAACATTCTCAACCCCGCGGTTACCATCCCAGAGTTTTATAAACGATACAGAGATGCATTTTCGCAAAAATATATTCGTCAACTAATGAGTCGAACAAGTACGTACATGACCTTAGACGATCATGAAATTGAGAATAACTGGCCTGCACACTCAAGTAGTAAAGATTGGAAGACACTATTTCCCAACGCGGTGCATGCGTATCAAACCTATCAACTTTCACATAGCCCTGCTATCCCAATTCGTGCCGGGAGATTACGAGGAACATTGCAGAAAATGTGGTACAAGTACACGGATGGTTGCTGTGATATTTTTGTAACAGATACCAGGACTGAACGTCGATTGGGTAGTGTAGACGAGCGAGAAATCATTAGTACCCAGCAAATGCAAGGACTAAAACGATGGCTGAACGATGGTTCGGGACGAGCCAAGATTATTGTTTCAGCTGTACCTTTCTTCCCGGATACTTCTTCTTCTGGCGACACAGATAAGTGGTCTAATTTTGCAAAGCAAAGACAAGAACTTCTTTCTTATATCGATAGTCGAGACATTGAGAAAGTCGTTTTTTTCTCCGGAGATGTGCACGCTTCTTTTTCAGGGGAGCTCATTCTACCCAATGGAAACAAAATACTTGCCGTTATCTCATCTGCCTTCTTCTGGCCCTACCCACATCCGTCTGCAAGGAAGTTTAAATTAAAAGGAATTATCGATGGCGGGTCGATAGGTGAATGCGTTCTATCAAATTTCTCCCCAATTGTTGGGGACGATAATTTCACGAAAGTAAAAGTCACCCCCAGCCAAATTCAGTTGGAAGTGTATGAGAGAAAAGGTGATCTGTGTCATCAAATGACGCATAAGTTCTCATAAGTTCTAATGTTGCGAATTTATTTTTGTACATTTAAATAATATAGGCGTGTATCGGTTCTGCTAACATCTGGACAAATGATAAATTTTGGAGTGTTGGCTTCAGGATTAAGAATCTAGACGTTCTGATCCATCAATTTTGCTGCGAGTTGTTTCGAAGTTTTCCAATGTTCAATTTCAGTGTTGATATCACGCGCACTATTAACCTCGGGCCAACCCTGGCAGTGTCGCTCAACTACATTACTGAGCATGTCTATATGGTCTGCTCTATCATTCAGGCAAGGAATATAGTGAAAACGTTCACCACCATGTTCCATAAAATATTCTTTGTTTTCGCCTTCGATCTCTTCAAGTGTTTCGAGGCAATCAGCAGAGAACGCTGGGCTAATTACGTCTATTGATTTAATACCTTCAGCTGGTAGTGCTTTCATGGTTTCATCACAGTACGGCCTTAACCACTCTTCCTTTCCAACGCGCGATTGAAATACCACACGGTACTCTGACTCAGACAACCCGAGCGCATCTGCGAGTAATCGTGTTGTCTTGTGACATAGACAATGATAGGGGTCGCCGTTTAACAAATAGCGCTTTGGTATGCCGTGATACGAGGTCACCAACAAGTCGCCGCGGCCATGTTGCTCCCAGCTTTCACGTACACTGCTTGCCAGTGCCGCAATATAGTCAGGCTCGTCACAAAATTGGTTGATGAATCGAAGCTCAGGTATCCAGCGGGTGCGTTGCAGACGTTGCGCAACTGCATCGAATACAGAGGCCACAGTAGTGCCCGAATACTGCGGATACATGGGCAGCACTAACATGCGACGGACATTGTATGATTCTAGCTCGCTAATTGCATGATCAATCGATGGTGAGCCGTATCGCATGCCTAATGAGACAACAACATCAGGGCCAAAACGCGACTGTAGGTTAGCCTGCAAGGCATTCGCTTGTGCTTTGGATACGCTCATTAACGGCGAGCCGGTATTCTCATCCCAAACTTCCTGATAAGCCTGGGCACTTTTGGCTGGCCGTACCCGTAAAATCACGCCGTGCAAAATTGCCATCCACAGCAAACGTGGTAGTTCGATGATTCGCGGATCGCTTAAAAACTGGTTTAGATAGCGGCGTACAGATTTTGTGTCGGGCGCATCAGGTGTACCCAAATTAGCCATCAAAATGCCCAGTTTCTCATCAGTTCCGTGCTGATAATCGGGATTACCAAGGTATTTCATGCGTGATTAGTCTTGTCAGTTAATTAAGTATACGAACATAGGGTCACGTTGGAACAGCAGGGTGTTAAAATAGTACCCAAGTCGTAGAAGATGAAATGCATTTGTTCTAATGAGACTTGGCGTTTCGTGATCAGGTGCGCTGGCACCGCGGTGCGAGTTAACGTACTATCCGTTTGCAATCGCGTGCTCCTTTCCAGGTTCGTAGTATAGATCAACCATTGGCAGTAAACTATTTAACGGCTGGATGGCCTTAATAAGCTATCCGAGGACATTCTTTGTGGCGTTGAAACTGGCATTACCGCGAGAGAGTATAGAAATTGAGAAACGTGTGGCGCTGGACCCGACGGCGGTCGCGCGCCTGACAGATCAGCATAACATCGACGTTGTCATACAATCGCAGTGCGGTGATGGCGCCGGTTTTTATGATGATGACTATGAAAATGCGCAGGTTGCTAAAACCTTTGCAGAGTGCGTACAAAATGCGATTGTTGTTGTTAAAGTCAAACCTCCGACGGTCGAAGAAGCGCAGCATTTGCCCATCGGCAGTGTGTTGTTATCTCAGATAACCCCGTATTTGCATCTGGAAAATATCGAAATTCTGCGCCGTCGTCAGATCACCACCTTTGCTATGGACCTCATGCCGCGTATCACTCGTGCCCAACCCATGGATGTACTTTCGTCACAAGCTACGGTAGCGGGATACAAAGCGGCCTTGCTGGCGGCGGAACTCTCTCCGCGTTTGTTCCCCATGCTAACCACAGCCGCTGGCACAATACGACCATCTCACGTCATTGTGATAGGAGCAGGTGTCGCTGGACTGCAAGCAATCGCAACCGCACGTCGGCTGGGTGCACGTGTTGAAGCTTATGATATTCGCAGTACAGCGCGTGAACAAATCGAGTCGTTGGGTGCGACTATGATCGATACAGGGGTAAACGCCGAAGGCTCAGGTGGTCGTGCGCGTGCGTTAAACCCGGAAGAAAAACAGACCCAACACGATGTGCTTGCCGATCGAATGTCTCAAGCCCATGCGGTTATATGTGCCGCCGCCATTCCCGGGCGCAGAGCACCCAGAATTATTACTGAAGACATGATTGAGGGCATGATGCCGGATACAGTCATTGTCGATATGGCAGCAGAAACTGGTGGCAATTGTGAACTAACACGCCCAGGAGAGGCTTATATGCATGGAGATACACTAATTGTTGGACCGTTAAATTTGCCTAGTAGCGGTGCAGTGCATGCCAGTGAAATGTTTTCGCGTAACGTGTACAACATGCTGAAGTTAATGCTCGATGAGCGTGGTCAGTTGCATCTTGATTGGGGTGATGAAATTCTGAGCACCTGCCTGCTTACCCATAATGGCAATATACACCATCAAGCCACTGCCGATTTGATGGAAATCGATTGTGCACCGCCAATCGCTGAGCAACGTGAACGAACCGAGGAGCAACCCGATCAAGCGTCAGGTTGGATAGAGGACGGTTCTGAGGACGGATCTAAACCAAATCAAGAAAAAACACTTAATGAAACACTGGTTGAACAGGTAAATGAGAGCGATGGCGATACTGGTGATTCCGACATAGACGAAGATGAAGAGCGCGATGATTTGATGCAGTTAGATGGTATTGGCCCGGCGCTTCAGAACCGTCTTTATGCATTTCATATCAGAACCTATAAAAAGTTGGCAAGCCTGGATGAGCTGGAAATTGAAAGACTGGAACGACAGCTTGACGATAACGAGGGTTTGCGTGTTTCTGATTGGGTAAGACAGGCACAAGAGTTGGAGAAACCACTTTAATGGATGCGTTTGTAGCGCTTTACTTATTTATGCTGGCAGGTATTACAGGCTATGTACTCATTGCCAGTGTGCCGGCTATTCTGCACACTCCGTTGCTCTCAGGCTCAAACTTTATCCATGGCGTGGTGTTAGCTGGCGCAATGGTCGCGTTAGGGCACGCCGAAGGAGCGTTGCAATGCACCATAGGGTTTATTGGCGTAATGGCTGCCACCGCAAATGTGGTTGGTGGTTATGTTGTCACTGATCGGATGTTGGCGATGTTTGAAACGTCAGCAAAACGTAATCAGCGACGGTTGGACGAAGAGAGCAAACTGCGCGCTGAAAGAGACAACCCAGAACAAAATAACTCTGACCAAGAAAGCAGCAATGGTGAATCAGAGCGAAGTTCTATCAGTGAAAATAAAAGCGGCAACAACAGTCAGATCGAATGATTAACTCAACGTCGTTTATTATCAATCTGGCTTATTTTTTCTCGGCCACCTTATTTATTTATGGCTTGCGGCGTATGAGCTCGCCGATCAGTGCCCGAACGGGCATATGGATTGCGGCAATTGGTATGTTGTTAGCCGTTGCCGCCTCGTTCGCACAT
>JAHQVR010000214.1 GCA_019634245.1 Gammaproteobacteria bacterium | reverse complement strand
GGTTGAGATGGCGGTGCACACCAAGGCACTACTGAATCAACTCAACATCCCCACTTATCATTTCCATAAAGAGCAGGATGCGGAAGAATTAGATTTGATTCTTAAGCATACCTATATGAGCAATAAGCCGGTAGCCATTCTGACCGATGCTTCGTTTTGGCAGGGGTACTGATTATGATTCGTTCAGAAGTTTTAAAAGAAATCGCACCCATTATTCGGAATGAATTGGTGGTTTGTAATATAGGATTGCCCAGTCAGGAGCTGCATTCTATTGATGATCAGCCGAGCAACTTTTATATGCTGGGCACGATGGGTCTGGCATCATCAATCGGGCTTGGAGTCGCATTAGCGCAAGACAAAACCGTGATCTCTATCGACGGTGATGGTTCAGTGTTGACAAATTTGGGAACACTTCCCACCATCGCCAACAACGTAGCTGACAACTTTATTTTACTTATTATTGATAATGGTAGTTATGGATCTACTGGCGATCAACCCACCTATGCCGGTAAGAAAACATCGCTGAGTGCTGTGGCTAGCGCTTGTGGTTGTGAGAATGTTGTGGAGTGCCAAGCAGAGGATACTCCGGAGGTGTTGAAAACCGCTATAGCCAGCAAGAAAATGACTATCATCGTCTGTAAGTGCGAATCGGGTAATGTGAAATTGCCTGTAATCACATTAGATCCAGTGGTCATTCGTCATCGATTCATGGAGACTGTCAAGTCCTGAAGTGAGCCTGCGTCGCCATTACATGTGGTCTAGATAGCGCACAAGAATTTGATCGATACTTAGGGCTGCCTGTTTCAAGGCAGCCTTTTTTATTTGCCGTTGGTCGGGATTTAAGGCCATTGTCTGTAAAAAATCTACCACATCTTCAGCGTTAGCACATTTTTCAATGGCGTTCTGTTGCTCAAGCATAGCCACTGCGTCAGGAAAATTTTTAGTGTGCGGCCCAACCACAATAGGGCAATTGGCAAACATCGGTTCGAGCACATTATGGCCACCACGATCCACCAGCGATCCACCCACAAAGGCTGCCTGCGCAAACGCATACCAAGAAGCGAGTTCACCCAGAGTATCCGCCAAGTAAAGCTTTGAGTCGGGCGACGGGATTGCGCCGTCGCTGCGTAGATCGTTGACCAACGTGGAACCAGACATGTTCAGGTCCTGGCACAACTCAGTTAGGGATTTATGTAGCTGTTCGCCACGTTCAACGTGACGCGGTGCAATCACCAGCAGCTGATCTGATTGTCTGGTGAGCCATGCTCTAGCCAATTGCAGTTCTTCGTCTGGGTGGGTCGAAGCTGCAATGCAATAGGGCATGTCAATGAGTTTGCGTTCATCACCACTTCGATTGTCTGCAAACTTAAGGTCACCGATAGTGGTGATACGCTGGTGTTGCACTCCAATTTGATTATAGTTCGCTGCATCGGTGGCGCTGCGGGCAAGTACCCGAACAGCGCCTAACGCTCGGCGATACGCTGAACCAAGTAGCCCCTTGCTTGCCTTAAGTGTTTTGGCGGTGAGCCGTGCGTTGATGATCGTAATGGGCGTTTGATTGGTTGCCGCTTGAGCATACAACCAGGGCCACAATTCCGTTTCTACCACGTAGGACTCTTTGATGGTGTGCTGTTTGAACATCCGCTGCGTCGAAAAGCCAACATCGATGGGCAGATAACGATGAATAATCTGGTCTGGATAATGATCTATCAGTGTAGTTTTAACTCGCCCATAACCTGTCGGAGTGTTGGTCGTTATCAAAAAATACCGATCCGGATGTTTCTCTAGAAGAGCTTTAATTAGCGGTTGAGCTGTTAACACTTCTCCAACGGATGCCGTGTGAATCCATGTGCGGGGTTGAGAATCCTTTGAAAATACGCCAAACCGTTCTTTAAAATAGCGGCGACCACCGTCTTTGTTCGCACGGAGCAACGCATGAATGGCATAGGCTGGTAGTAGACATATCGCTGCAATTCTGTAGAAGCTAGTTGGCCTTAGAGTGTTCATCAATACGGTGATGGTCCAGCACTCGGAGGGGGTTTGAACCGCTTATGTACCCAGAAATACTGTTCGGGGTGAGCTCTGACTTGCGACTCAAACAAATCATTGACGGCCTGGGTTGCTGCAGTTGAATCACTTAAATCAAGTTCTAGTGGTGGCAGAAACTCAACGGTATATGACTGACCCTTTGGGTGCCGAATGGGAAGTAAAGGAATAATAGTGGCACCGGTCATTGCGGCGATACGTGCAGTTCCGGCGGTGGTGAGTACATCCTGCTTAAAGTAGCGAGTAGCAATCCCACCGTGTCGTGGATGAACGGTTTGATCTGGTGAATACCAGACGATTTCACCACGCTTCAATCGACGGATCATTGTTCGGATATCTTGGTTGTCGACTAATCCATTTAAGTGTCGCAGGCGTTGAAATTCAATGTGATGGGCATACAGCGGGTTTTTAGGTTTGTCATACACTGCTGATATGGGCCAACGTCTGCCCAATATTCCCCCGAGAACTTCAAGAGAAGAAAAATGTGCCTGAAGCAAGATGACGCCTTTTCCGGTAGCCATGGCTGATTCCAAGTGCTCTGTACCCACAAGGCTAAATCGTTCGTTCAGATTGTCGATAGGGCGAAACCACAGATACGCGGCTTCGAAAATACCCATACCAATATGTTGGTAGGTTAGATGTCCTAATGTATTGATTTGCTCTGGGGTTTTATTCGGAAATGCCAGTTCTAAATTGGTTATGGTTATACCACGGCGACTGGGTAGTACTTTCCACAGCAGGCGCCCGAATCCACGTCCCAAACGAAGCTGAGTATCGAGTGATCCACGGGACAGCAACCAAAACAGACCGATAGAGGCCCAGGTAGGCCAGTATTTCGGGTGCCAGTAGGATTGCCAAGGGAAGGACATTCCCGCGCTGTCCAATGAAGGGTTATCCTTCGGCATTCTTACCCAGTGTGATCAGGTGCGGTTTACGGTTGAGGTGTTAGTAGGTTGTTGATTTCGAATAAGTCTTCTTCGTTCAACGTGCCGGCTGCGGCTTTAAGGTTCAGCGCGTTGATGATGTAATCGTAGCGAGCGTTGACGAAATCAGTTTTGGCGCTGAAGGTATCGCGAAGTGCGCGCAGCACATCCACTGAGGTTTGCGTTCCTGCTCGAAATCCAGCATCGGTGGCTTCGGCCGATTTTTCAGTCGAAATCAGCGCTTGTCCTAACGCTTTCGCCCGGCTGATGTTCGACAGAACACCACGGTAAGCATTGCGTGTTTGTTGCACCGCAGATAACTCTTGTAGCGCCAGCTCTTGTTCGCTGGCCGCCGCTTCAGCTTTGGCCTGCGCAACCTCCGCATTTATCAGACCACCTGAATACAGTGGTAAACGGAATTCTAGCCGAAGCTCTCCAGCGTCTACATCACTGCGCCCTGTCTGCTCTGTGGTACTTGATGTCGCGATGGCCTGTAAATCCAACGTCGGATAACGAGCCCCCCTTTGAGCATCAACAACGCTATTTGCCGATTGAAGTGCCAATCGAGAAATAGCCAGCTCTAGATTTTGTTCGCGGGCTCGATCGACCCAGATATTGATATCAGCCGGATCTGGGCTGACGAGAGCAAATTCGTCAGACAGTACACTGAGTGGCCCAGGGTTTGACCCAGTGAGTACTAATAGAGTTTCTTGGGCATTTTCGAGCGCGGTTTTAGCGGCAACTTCCTGTGCCACAGCAAGGTCGTATTGTGCTTGCGCATCACGGACGTCGGTAATGGTGACTAATCCAACATCAAAGCGCTTTTCCGCTTGCAATCTTTGACGCTGTATTGCATCGAGTTCTGCCTGGCTGAACGCCAAACCAGCTTGTGCTCGAAGCACCTCGAAATAAGCGGTGGCTACGCGGATGATTAAGTTTTGTTCTTCCACACGCAATACTGCATCGGCTTGCAAGGCGCTGGCTTCTGCTTGGTCTATCAGAGCATTGTTGGTCTTGTTAAAAAGAGATTGCGACACAGATAAGGTGATGCGGGTGGATACAAAGTTACCTGAAAGGTCGGAATTGACGTCGTTCAGGCTCGCATCGGCACCCAGATTGATAGACGGTTTGAACGCCGATTTTGCTATTGGCAATCGTTCCCTGGCTGCCGCGTGGTTTAACACGGCTGCTTGAATAGTGGGGTCGTATTCCTTTGCTTGCAGATAGATGTCTTTTAAATCTGCTGCTGTAGTGGTTCCTGAAAAAATCAGGCTAGCTACTAATAAAAAAATTGTTCGCATCATTGCCATAAAGCCGTTAATTGAGAGCCGGTGTTCGACAGCCGCTGGCCATGATCAAAGCTTAGAACACAAAGAGCGGTTCTGCGGTTGCGAAATTGACAAGTGGATCGATCTTGGTTTCGAACAGGCTGTCTGTGGTCCATTCCGTTTCACTAAGACGAGTGAGTAACACTGCTTCCATGGTCGGCTGGTCGGATTTGCCTAATACCGCAAAAAGCCGGCCACCAATGGCCATTTTATTCTGGTAGAACTCAGGAATCGATTCCAAAGATCCACCCAGGGCAATCGCATCGTAGTGGTCATCAGCATCCCATTCTTCGGACGCATCCAGTTGGTGCATGGTGACATTGGCGATGCCCAGCGCAGTTAAACGGCCGTTAGCCATAGCAGCGAGTTCAGGGTGAATTTCAACCGTGTCGCAGCGACGGGCCAGCCGAGCAATGCACGCCGTTAAGTAACCACTGCCTGAGCCAATCTCAAGCACTGAATCGGTGACATTAATGGCAAGCGTTTGCAGCAGGCGGCCATCGAGCGTGGGTTTGAATAATGTCTGCCCAAAACCGATGGGCAATTGGAAGTCACTGTAAGCCAGTCCATGATGCTCTTCGTTGACAAACTTTTCCCGCGGAATATCCGCCAGCACATCGAGCACACGTTGATCGAGCACGTCCCAAGGGCGTACCTGTTGTTCGATCATATTGCTGCGAGCTTGCTGAATGTTCATATCAATATGGTTGTGTGAGTTTCGGTGCAACAGCGACCAAGTTCAGGACTTGAGTCCCGAGTGTTCTGTGAGACGCGACTTGGTGCCTAACGGGCATTATACCGATTGACTAACCCACTCGGCGGTATTTATTTTCCTTGCAAGCGCAGGATCTTTGAATGGTCTTGCGTTATCCGTGCCATTGCCTGCCTGCCAACATTCTGCCAAACGTAGGAAAACTCAGCCTGTCGCTGGCTCAACCAGCAAAATTCAGGCTTTTTGGCCATTGGATTGATCGCTTTTAGAACTATCTCCACTGGGTTTTCGCCGGCGGCGGCGACGGGGTTTTTTCTTGCCATCGACGTCACTGTTGGTGGGTGAGGATGAGTGGTCCGTCCCGGTAGGATCCTTCCTGGGCTGGCCCCTTTTTTTGTCACTTGAACGCGAATGGTTGGATTTTTTATTCCGTCGGTGTGCACCTGGGCGATCACTAGAACTACGGACGATTTTCTTTGGTGGTAGAGGGGTAACGAGCAACTCGTCAGTGATGCCAGTCGTGTCAATGCGTTTGCCGATGAACTCTTGAATTTCTGGCAAGGAGAAAGCGTATTCCTCGCAAACAAAACTCAAAGCTTCACCTCGAGTGCCCGCACGAGCAGTGCGACCAATTCGATGGACGTAATCTTCGGCATGTTGTGGTAAGTCGTAATTGAATACATGTGACACATCATCGATGTGCAAACCTCGGGCTGCGACATCCGTGGCGATTAAGACATTTAATTCACCACCTGTAAAATCGCTGAGTATTCTTTGTCGTTTGTTCTGTCGTACGTCTCCGGAAAGCGTGCCGCAGGCTATGTTATTCCCTAGAAGATAAGCCTCAACCCGTTCTGCTGTGCGTTTGGTGTTTACAAACACGATCGAGCGCTTTGGTGCCATTTGCTCGATCAGGCCCAGAAGCAACGGTATTTTCTCTTCCGTCGCAGGGTGAAAAAGTTGCTGATTAACACCATCGGCAGTAACCTGTGTGGTCCCCGTTTTTATCGCTAGCGGGTTATTCATGTGCTCATAGGCAAGCTCCATGACTCGGTGGGACAATGTTGCCGAAAACAGCATGCTTAATCGATGCTCGGGTTCGGGCATGCGGCGCAATAGAAATCGTATGTCACTGATAAAGCCTAGATCGAACATCCGATCGGCCTCGTCCAACACGCAAATTTCCAGGCGCTTTAAGTTGAATACGCGTTGTTTGAAATAGTCAATGAGTCTCCCTGGTGTCCCGATCAATACATCGACTCCAGCCTCTAACTGCTTGCGCTGCTTTTCATAGTCGATGCCACCGTAGGCAACCGCATTGGTTAAGCCAGTATGTTTACCCAGCGCGTCCGCATCATTTTTGATTTGAAGGGCGAGTTCGCGAGTGGGCGCTATAACCAGCATTCTGGGTTGATTTTTCTCCCTCGGGCCCCCATCTGATTGCATCAGGCGGGCAAAACTACCTAAGAGAAACGCAGCAGTTTTTCCGGTGCCTGTTTGTGCTTGGGCAGCGATATCCTGGCCATTGAAGATACTGGGCAGACTAAGTGATTGAATTTCCGTACATTGCGTGAATTCCAGCTCGTCAGTGGCTTTTAGCAGCGGAGCTGGTAAACCAAGGTCGCTGAACGCCACGATGGCGTCAGGTTCTGATGTCATAGGTTTGTTACAGTGGTTGTCTAGGGTTGATGGTTGGATTTTCTGGTGTCTATCATCAACATGCGGGATTCATTCCGAAAAAGACCATATGCGTGTGGAGACACAATACATGAACGAACATATTACCCCGATTACTGATGCGACCTTCGAAGAAGAGGTATTAAAATCGGACACGCCCGTTTTGGTTGACTATTGGGCAGAGTGGTGTGGTCCTTGTAAGGCGATTGCACCCGTTTTGGACGATATAGCGCCAGAATATGCTGGAAAAGTCAAAATCGTCAAAATGAATATCGATGAAAATCCCAACACACCGCCAAAATATGGGATTCGCAGTATTCCTACATTGATGCTGTTCAAAAATGGCTCAGTGGATTCAACCAAAATGGGCGCGTTGTCCAAAGCGCAATTGGCTGAATTTCTCGATCAAAACGCTTAAAACTCACTAAATGAGTCCTTTTTCCATACCCAATCGGCTATGAGTTAAAGGGCTCAGAGTTTCAATCACAACGCGCGAATTTCCGGCAGTTTGCATTGATTGACGGTGAGGAAATGAGCCCGTGGTGTCAAGCAATCAACGACTTTGTGCACGAATTGGCAAGTTAGTTGCAGTATTTCGGAGCATTCTGACACTGCGATCCACAGAAGATTCAATCTTCACTGGACGAGGCAGCTTTGTCGTGCTAACTTTAATTCATTCCTGCGAACGGTCGTCTGCATTCCTGCAGAGTCCATTTCCAATTAAAACAATTTTTGAAAAAGTTTAAATCATCCCTTTAACTACACTCGAAATCCGTAATTACTCGTGACTCGTCCTAATCGCCGCCAACGCGGTGAGCAATCTTCGAACGCCGCAACTGCTACAGCAGCACCTAGCAATGCGGAACCGATGAACCTCACCGACTTGAAAAAGAAAAACCCTACCGAACTCATTGAGCTCGCCCAATCGATTGGTATCGATAATGTGGCGCGCCAACGCAAACAGGACATCATATTCTCGATCCTGAAAGCGTCTGCGCGCAAAGGCGAACATATTTTCGGTGGAGGTGTACTCGAAATTTTGCAAGATGGATTCGGATTTCTGCGTTCGGCAGATTCGTCTTATCTTGCTGGCCCGGATGACATCTATGTGTCGCCGAGCCAGATCAGACGTTTCGCACTGCGTACCGGAGACACCATATTTGGCAAGATTCGGCCACCGAAAGAGGGAGAGCGATACTTTGCGCTACTGAAAGTTGACGAAATCAACTTTGGACCACCTGAACAGGCAAAGAACAAGGTTTTATTTGAAAATCTGACACCGTTGCATGCGAATGAACGTTTAACCATGGAGCGTGGTAATGGCAGTACTGAGGACATTACTGCTCGTATCATCGATTTCGCATCACCTATCGGGAAAGGCCAAAGAGGCCTGTTAGTGTCACCACCCAAAGCGGGTAAGACACTCATGCTACAAAACATCGCGCAGAGTATCGCCGCCAACCATCCAGAGTGTTACCTCATTGTTCTGCTTATCGATGAACGGCCTGAAGAGGTCACTGAAATGGAGCGCATGGTTCAAGGAGAGGTGATTTCAAGTACGTTCGATGAACCGGCCAGTCGTCATGTCCAGGTCGCCGAAATGGTTATAGAGAAAGCCAAACGATTGGTTGAACATAAAAAAGATGTCGTTATCTTGCTTGACTCGATTACTCGATTGGCACGCGCCTACAACACGGTTATTCCATCGTCTGGAAAGGTGTTGACGGGTGGTGTGGATGCTAATGCGTTGCATCGACCAAAGCGATTTTTTGGTGCTGCTCGTAACATAGAAGAAGGCGGTAGCCTAACTATTGTTGCCACCGCTCTGGTTGAAACTGGTTCCAAGATGGATGAAGTTATCTACGAGGAATTTAAAGGTACCGGTAACATGGAATTGCACCTGGATCGGCGCATCGCAGAAAAACGCGTATTTCCTGCCATCAATATCAATCGCTCCGGTACTCGTCGAGAAGAATTGATGATGGATCAGGAAGAACTGCAAAAGGCGTGGATATTGCGCAAGTTCATCCATGCCATGGATGAAATAGAGGCGATGGAGTTTCTACTGGGGCGACTACAGCAAACCAAAACAAACAACGAATTCTTTGATGCCATGAAGCGCTAGTCCAGCGCTTGATCTCAGGCTGGCTCAGTGTCTGCCAACCTGGCCAATGCGCGGTGTCCAATATCTCGGCGGAAGCGCGCACCTTTCCAAGAAATTTTAGTAGCCCCCTCATCGGCTCGAGACTTAGCTTGCGCTATATCTTGACCTTTCGCTGTGACGCACAGAACCCGACCGCCATTGGTCACTATAGTGTCTTTCTCTGAACGGGTGCCTGCATGGAACACTTTGCACGGACCCTTTGCCGCCTCTTCCAGCCCTGTAATGGGTTCGCCTTTGCTGCTCGATTGAGGGTACTCGCCTGCGGCAACCACCACCCCTAGGGCGGGTTCCTTACTCCAGTTAATCTTACTTTGATGGAGTTCTTCGTTGATCGCTGCTAGACACAGCGCAGCAAAATCACTATCCAGTCTGAGCATTAAGGGTTGTGTCTCAGGATCCCCTAATCGAACATTGTATTCGATGACTCTCGCGTTACCGAATGAATCAATCATCAGACCGATATATAAAAATCCCTTGAACGGGGTCTTGTCCTTGATTAAGCCTGCAACCGTTGGCTCAAGAATATCTTGCACGATATGCTTTTCAATTTCGGGTGTTACCACAGGGGCCGGGGAGTAAGCGCCCATGCCTCCGGTGTTGGGCCCCGTATCGCCTTCATTCCTGGCTTTGTGATCCTGGCTGGTGGCAAAAGGCTGCGCGGTAGCACCGTCGACCAACGCAATAAAGCTGGCTTCCTCGCCACTTAAGAATTGCTCAATCACCACGCTAGAGCCTGCGTCGCCGAACACGTTGTCGGCGAGCATCGAAGTTACGGCGTCCTGGGCTTCGTTCAGTGTGCTGGCGACCACCACACCTTTGCCAGCAGCGAGCCCATCGGCTTTGATCACGATCGGTGCACCGATCTTTTGAACGTATTCCAGGGCCTTGCTGGCATCGTGGAAACGCTCGTAGCTTGCTGTCGGAATTCCGTGTCTGTCCATAAAAGCTTTGGCATAGCCTTTTGAGCCTTCGAGTTGCGCAGCCGCTGCTGTGGGTCCGAGAATTGCGCAATCTGCGGCGTTAAACTCATCGACAATACCTGCCACCAGCGGCACTTCTGGCCCAACAACAGTAAAGGTTACCTGTTGGGATTTAACGAACTCGATGAGATGGTCAAAATCATCGACGGCTATCGGGACACAGTCCACTTTTGGCTCAGCAGCCATACCGACGTTGCCAGGAGCCACACTGACTTTGCTTACCGCGGAGCTTTCGGCGAGTTTCCAAGCCATGGCGTGTTCTCGACCACCACTGCCAATCAGCAAAACGTGCACGATCTATATCCTCTTTTAACCATCAGTCACCGAAGTTCGCTATTCTACTTCACCCTGCCACCATGCTGCCGCAGAAGAGTCTACGCCTTGAAACCAACTGCCAATGCAGGTGTTCTGCCACCCCTGTCGCTGTTGGTGTTTGTATCCGCGCTCGGACCTATCGTGATGAACAGCGTTTTGCCCGCCAACAGCGCGGTTATGCGAGACCTGTCGGCATCCTATGGATCCGTGCAGCTAATCATCAGTGTCTATCTTCTGGCCACACTGGTCGCGCAGTTGGTCTTAGGTCAGGCTGCTGACCATTACGGCCGTCGTCCGATCATGTTGCTTGGCCTGTTTGTGTTTGGCGTAGGAGGCTTTCTTTGTGCAATTTCCCCGTCCATCGAGTGGCTTCTGTTTGGTCGTTTTGTTCAAGGCTTTGGTGCCTCGGTGTGTATGTTGCTGCCGCGCGCCATTATTCGAGATGTCTTTTCTCGAGATCGTGCTGCGAGCAAAATTGGTTATATGACCACCGCGATGATGGTCGCACCGTTGTTTGGTCCTATGCTGGGTGGTTGGGTCAGTGACAATCTGAGCTGGCGTTTGATGTATGCAGGCTTGGGTGTTTCTGCCTTTATTGCGGCCACACTGTGTTATCTGTATCTGCATGAAACCATGGCGACCAAGGATGCGGATTATCAACGACTCCCTTTTTTAAAAGCAGCCGCGGTGTTACTGCTAGAAAAAGAGTTTCTAGGGGTTTGCATGATGATGACCGGCGGTATAGGCATTTATTATTGTTTCCTGGGAAGCGGCCCGTTTCTTGGCATGGAAGTACGGGAGATGAGTGCGACCAGCTATGGACGCTGGTTTGCGATGGTCGGTATTGGTTATCTGACAGGAAATTTTATCGCCGGTCGTTACTCTACGGCTGTTGGTGCTGTGAAAATGGCACAGTACGGACAGATACCCATGGTCATAGGTGTGCTGTTGTTCTGGGCGTTTTTAAGTTGGAGTCACCCGTTGAGTCTGTTTCTACCTATGTTGCTGGTGGCACTCAGTAATGGTATTTCACTACCAAATATGGCCTCTGTTGCCATGAGTGTAAAACCTGAGCTCAGCGCTTCAGCCTCAGGTTTATCCGGCAGTCTACAACTGCTGTTTGGTGTGCTGATGACGGGTGCACTGGGTAGCTTGCTGCCGATGAGTGTCTATTGGTTTTATTGGTTTGTCACCGCTGGAGCGGTTGTGTGTATTTATGGTTTGATGCTTTTGCGTGGGGCCCAGTCGGCCGCGGTGGTCAGCGAAGTCCACCATTGATCTCCAGAACCTGGCCGGTGATATAACCTGACAAGGTATCGGATGCCAAAAACAGGAAAGCAGGTGCACAGTCGGATGCTTTTCCCAGGCGTTTTAATGGGATTTGTTCGCGAGTTCTTTCAAGTTTCTCAGCCGTGGAGTATCGTTCGTGAAAGTCGGTGTGAATAACGCCGGGCGATAACGCATTGACCCTGATATTAAATGGTGCCAGTTCTTTAGCTAACGCCTTGGTGTAAGTGGTGACAAAGCCCTTAGTGGCTGAATAGATAGAAGAGCCCGGGCTGCCCCCGGCGGCGGCGGAAATCGATACAGTGTTGACTATTGCAGCTGTGTCGGCGTTCTTAAGAAGCGGTATTAAATTTTTGGTGATTCGCACCACCGAGGTTTGATTTAACTCAACGATATCGTTGTACTGAGCATCGGTGAGCGTATCGGCAGGAATGCGTCCGAACATCGTGCCGGCATTGTTTATCAGGCCATCGATTCGATCCGTTTCATTACCAACGAATTCGATGAATTGAGATTGATCGTCGATACGTGTGAAATCACCTAAAAAACCGACAACACCGTCTGGTAGTTGGCTTTTGTAGTCAGGATTTCTACCCAGATGTGCAATGACTTTGGCGCCGGCTTCGACAAAATGCTCAAGAGCACTGCGACCAATGCCATTGCCAGCACCGGTGATGACGATAGTTTTATCATCAAAAAGATTGTTTGAAAATCCGCTCATTGAAGTATCTGGTTAGCACCAGATTAAGAGCATAGCGTTTACTGGTCGACGGGATAGCGAATATTCTGACCAATCAGGATTGTACTGCCAGTGATGCCGTTAAGATCGCGCAACGCTTGCACGCTGGTGCCATAACGATTGGCAATGATCGATAAGGATTCGCCCCGGGTCACGACATGGTTGGCATAGCTAGGCTGTTGGACAACAGCTTCTGTCACCACCACGGGCTCTGCGACCTCTATGGTGTTGGTATCCAAAGCGTTGGTGCCATTATTAGCGGTAGTAGAGTTAAGCACCTGCGCGGCGTTGGTATCGTTCGTAGGTGTTACTACCGCTGCAGTAGGTACAGTGGCGGCTGTTTCAGGCACTGGGGCTGCCGCGACAGACCGGCTGCTTGCCGGGATCGTGATCGCATCGACAGCCTGTGTGTTTTGATTCCAGCGGAATACGCCGAAGCTCAAAACTGCGCTGGCAGTGACCAGAATAAATAGATCGGACTTGGCTATCACCGGATGATCCTGTGTTTGGGCTGTGGCGAACGATTGACGAATGATACCCGGTTGATGGGCACTAAACAGCAGTCCGAACGTATCGTCATCTCACTTTGATGATCAATTTATTGACTGTTGGGCCATTTTTCTACCCGGTGCACAAAATTTCCGATTTCGGCTGAGTGGGTCAGAAGCCCTTTGTGGAGCCGTTCTGGGGCGATTTCACAGTTCTGTCGAGCAAAAAATGTGAATCAATTGCGCTGAATCGTAAAATTACCTAAATTTGATTTACAGGCGGTGTAACAGACTGGTCATGCCCATCGACGTGCGTAGCATCTGCTAATCCACGAGCAAATTTCAATGGATGTAAGTGTCCGACTCCGCTGTCCAACAGTCCCGCTCCCTGGGCTGGAGAGTTAACCAGAGTTCGCACTTCGCGTTTGGATAGCGTAGACAGATTATTATATCAATACAGTTCTTTGATTGAACGATGGTATTGCGTGCCTGTAGGAAGACCATCAAATTAAGTTTGACAGGAATTAGATACTGAAGCGCGTGTGCTCATGGTTCCTGTCAGTAGGGTTAGGGCCATCGTAATCGCATCGGTCCAGCGAACTGTCGTTGTCACCGAAGGCATTCGACGCTGTTGTTACGTTGGACCGTTTTGTTGTAAAAACTGTCTTAGTGTATTTGCAATAGT
>JAHQVR010000213.1 GCA_019634245.1 Gammaproteobacteria bacterium | reverse complement strand
TACCCAAAGGTTTGAAATCGATCAGATCACTCAAATTGGGCGTCCCTTACCGAAGTGTAAATAGCCAACGACTCTAGTATATCTGACGGATAATGGAACCTCGCCGAGAATAAAGTGGTCTATTTGGTACGCTAATAGGTAGAAAAGTCGAGAATTTCGTCGATCGCGGCTGGCCTTTGGGATGCGTGGGCACGACGGTTCATTGGCAACACACTATATTTAAGCTCCGGCCTTATCTTATGGGGAATGAAATCTGATGCGGCAGTTAGTCTGTACATTGATGATCACGCTGGGCACCACGCTCAGCCTAGTAGCGGTAGCCGACACTGGAGATGTGGAGCTTGAGACACTCGTGCCCACAGTAGAGCACCAGCAGGCCACAGAAGTCATTGTGCACCTGATGGAGCGCTATCACTACAACCGAGTGACGGTAGACGATGAATTGTCCGATCAGATTTTTACTCGGTTTTTTGATTCTCTGGATCCACAGAAAAATTTCTTCCTGGCCAGTGATATCGCAGAGTTCACTCAATATCGAGATAAATTTGACGACCTCCTTCGCCGCTCAGAATTAAACCCGGTCTTTGATATCTTCAAACGCTATAGAGCGCGGGTTCAAGAGCGCGCCGAGCATGCACACGCTCTACTAGAGAAAGAGTTCGATTTCACTATCGACGAAGCCTATCAATTGAATCGCGAGGATTCACCTTGGGCAGAATCGAAGCCAGCCTTGGATGAATTATGGCGTAAGCGCGTTAAGAACGACGTATTAAATCTGCGCTTAGCGGATCAATCAGGTGAAGACCTGCTAGATACGTTGAAGCAACGCTACGAACGAATGGAACGGCGAGTCAGCCAATTATCCGCTAACGAAGTGTTTCAGATATTTGTCAACGCTTACACCCTATCGGTTGAGCCGCACACGTCTTACTTCTCACCACGTAGCTCTGAGAATTTTAAAATTAATATGAGCCTGTCATTGGAAGGCATTGGTGCTGCGTTACAAACCGAAGGAGAATACACAGTTGTGCAGCGGGTCATAACCGGCGGACCAGCAGCCTTGAGCCAAGAAATTGTAGCAGACGATCGCATAGTGGGAGTAGGCGATGGTAAAGAAAGCGACATTGTCGATGTGGTGAGCTGGCCTCTACAAGACGTTGTCGATTTGATTCGGGGACCAAAAGGATCAACCATTCATTTGAAAATCCTACCCGCCAGCGCGCCTGCGGGATCTCCACCTAAAGTGGTGACGCTCGTTCGCGACAAAATAAACTTAGAAAGACAAGCTGCCAAAAAATCTGAAATCGACGTGTCCAGTGACGGAAAGATGCGACGCTTTGGTGTCATCGATTTACCCACCTTCTATCTCGACAGCGCAGCGATGGCTCAAGGACAACCAGACTATCGCAGCACCACTCGTGATGTTGAGCGTCTAGTGAAAGAACTGACCACATCCGAAGATGGAGTCGATGGCATTATTATCGACCTGCGCGGCAACGGTGGAGGCTCTCTACTAGAGGCCACTAAATTGACTGGCTTGTTCATCAAGTCTGGACCTGTAGTTCAGATAAAAAGATCGGATGGACAGCTGGATGCAGAACAAGACAATGATTCTTCTATTGCATACGAAGGCCCGCTGGCAGTATTGGTTGATCGTTATAGCGCATCCGCTTCAGAGATCTTCGCAGCCGCTATTCAAGACTACGGGCGCGGCGTCGTACTTGGTGAACCCACTTTCGGCAAAGGTACCGTTCAAACGGTCGCACCATTAGATAGAGATGGAAAATTAGGCCAGTTAAAAATAACGATGGCACAGTTTTTTAGAGTTAATGGTGATAGCACGCAACATCGAGGTGTGGTTCCAGATGTGTTGTTTCCCACAGCTCTAGATTCCGACGCACAGGGGGAACGCGGACTGGACAATGCATTGCCATGGGCAGAAGTGGCAGACGCGAGCTTCGATGCTTGGTCGTCTGGAAAAGTGGATTATGGCCAACTTCAGACCCTGCATGAGCAACGCTACAAAACCAATGAGTCTTTTGGAGTGCTCATTGACGTACTGGAAGAGCAGCGGACAGCCCGTGCACAAGACTCTGTCTCTCTAGTGGAAAGTATCAGAGAGCAGGAAATACTCGACGATGAGCAGGACCAAGACAAACGCATGGAACTGGTGCGCTTGGCCTTTGGTGCATCCAACTCTGAAGAAGATGATGAGAACAACTCCAGCGACGTAGTTGATATCATCCTCGAAGAGGCTGCCTATGTGCTAAGCGACGCCATCGATTACATACCGCTGAGTAAGCCCTAAAGGTAGATCTCAACCCACTACGAATGCGCAGTGGGTTCAAAGAATCTCCGCTCAGATCTCGAAAATCTGCTTTGGCGTGGTATGTAAACAATCACTGACGCCCGTTTCCGTGACGAGGTAATTGTCACAGATAACCGCAAACACAGTACCGTCATCATAGCCGGGATGTACCGCAAGATTCATATTGGCAGCCAGTGGCATCGTCTCATCCGCTCGGATCAACGGTCGCTCGACAAGATCGTAACCTTGCCCGTGCGCATACAAACGCCGCTCCGGTGGTAAGCCATGGCTTTGCATCCATTGATCATGAGCCTCTGCGATGTCTTTTGGATGAGCGCCGGGCTTTATGTACGACAATGTATGCGATTGTGCCTCTTTCATCATCGCAAACTCATCTTTTAGTTTTTGGGTGGCCTCGCCTATTACGATGGTTCGTGCTACTTCTGCGTACATGCTACCGGGGCCGTTAACTTCAATCAGCATCGAAAAATGCTCACCTGCCTCAATGACTTTGCCTTGCATTTGTCGAGATTTAAATCGCGCCGGTGATCCTAGTTTGGCTGAAGAACACAAGAAAAGCCCATTGTCAGAGCCCAGGCGATGTGCTTCCGCCTGAGCGAAATTTGTTACTTCAATATCGCGTAGCCCAGGTTTGATGAACCTTAACACCGCACTGAACACATCGTCCTGGAGTTTGCAACACGCCTTGATTTGATCGATTTCCTCATCGCTTTTAACCGCTTTGATAACATCAATCGTATCAGTCAGGTCGATCAGCTCTACACCGTGCTCTTGCAACTGAGTCACCATAGAATGGCGCAGGCTTTGAGGGGTCAATACCCCTAGTCGTTTTACTTTCTTCTCCTGTAAATCACTACACACCAGCTTGGCATCTTCGATCGGTGAATATCCAACCGAGAAGAACGACGGCGAACACAACACACGATCAACACCACGATGAACCGGGTCGCTTGCTTGAAGAGACTTCACTGTGTCGCGAGCACCCATTTCTACCACCGTCATAGGACGATCCGGATAGAAAATAACGGTCCGCGGATAACCATTGACAGCCCACACGTCGGTGAACCATCGCACATAGCCTCCAAGCCAATCATCATGACCTTGCATCACAATCGCATCAACGTTTTGCTGCGCCATTGCCTCACGTACCGCCGACCAACGCCGCTCAAGCTCTTGCGTGCTGGTGCGAGTAATAAAATCCTGTGGCATAACTAGCTTCCTCTATCAATGCGAGCAGGTAACGCAGCGGCACCGCCGGCCTGCCAGGCAGTTAAATGTTCTAAGACGACGGGTAACACTTGCTGTGGGTAATTATCACTCATGCCACCGATATGTGGTGTGATCAACGCCCGTTCAGTTTTCCATAGCGGGTTATTTTCCGGCAACGGTTCCGTTTCAAACACATCAATGCCGGCCGCCCTGATCGAACCTTTATCCAGATGTTCCTTTAACGCAGTTTCATCAACACAACCGCCGCGCGCAACATTTACCAAGATGGCGTGCTCCCCCATGGCTCGAAACACCTCGTCATCAATCAAATGATGGGTGGCGGGCGAGTAAGGTACAAGCACAACCAGAAAATCACACTCCGATGCCGCTTCACACAAGGCATTTCGCGGATAAATTTTGTCGACGCGATCCATGCTTGCTCGACCGTCGGACACGCCAGTAATACGCATGCCAAAGGCTTGGCAACGTACAGCCAGTGCTTCGGCTATAGCACCCAGTCCCACTATACATACGGTCTTTTCACACAATAGAGGTTGCGGCCAACGCTCCCATTTGCATGCTTGTTGATTGTTTAACATGCGAGGATAATCTCGGAGTGCCGACAGCATGAGTAGAAAGGTCAGCTCAGCCATTTGCGGTCCATGAAATCCACCACTGTTCGATAAAACCACTTGCTCGGAAAGCTCAGTGGATTGCAACAGGTTGTCAACGCCCGAGGTCAATGCATGGATCCATTTCAAATTAGCAGTTGCCGCAAGCAGTTCATCACTTATCTGAGGGGCTAATGCCACCAGTATGGTTGTATCAGCTGCTTTATCCAACGCGTCGGTTTCGGTTTCAGCAGCTTGATAGCGAAAACCCGCCAACTGCTGCTCCAATTGCTGCGCAAACCAAGGCGCATCGCGATTGAAGATTAGTACCTGCTCATCCATTGAAACCTCCTCTCTAACGAATGGAATCCGTTATCTCCAAAATCCTGAGAGAAAAATATAACAGGTATACGAGGCTGGACAGAAGAACTGTGAGTTTTTATCTCTACAGCACAACCTCGCCGTCCTATCAGCGCTCTATAACTAAACCTTATCGAACTTGAGATTTTGATTATTGGACTGAGCTGAAACCCTGTGTCAAGATTTTTTTACCGGTAGTACGGTTGCGCTAGAGCCGATGGCAGTCAGTCAGTCGGATACTTTGCGCTTGGAGTTTGGTGAAGACCTATTTGATGAAAGCTATTTGATTGATCGAGATTGAAAAATGTAAAACAGACGTTTGAAGCTACCCACTTTGGAGGAGATAACAGATGAAGTCTAAGACTTGTGCAGGATACCTAGGAGGATCTGCCGCAGTATTGTTGCTGTCGACCGGTCCCGTGTCAGCGGAAATGACCGATGCAGCCAAAGCGTTTCTGACAGACAATGGCATTGCAGCAGAACTGATCGAACAAGCCGACGCTGCGGCTGCAGCCGACTTTGAAGTTCCCCAGGACTGGATTGAAAAAGCAGCAGCTGAAGGCACTATCGATTTCAGTACCAACGATACGTCGGAGCATGTCGCGGAATGGTTACAGGTTTTTCAAGCGCGCTATCCCGAAATTTATATTATAGCCACTGACACGTCAGGGGCTGCACGCGCTGTGCAACCACTGTTGGCCTACAAATCAGGTCAGCTTGTTCGTCATATCGTGGTGAGTTTCGAAGGCTCACTGCAGGACTACATTGAAGCCGATGCACTCGCTGAAATTGACGACCTACCAGCTTGGGGTGGCGTTCCAGAAGATCGGCGTGCCGCGAATGGCACCTTCTCTGGCATGCAGAACACCACGTGGTGCCTAATCTACAACAAAGAACGTGTTAAAGAGGAAGAACTGCCAGCCACCTGGTGGGATTTGGTCGCTGAAGGATCTCCACTGGCTGATGGACGTATCGGCGCGGCAAATCGGGCACAACTTTGGACGCTGAACCTCTGGACTCATCCTGATTACGGACCAGAGCGAATGACGGATGAATTTTTACCGGCGTTTTTCAATACACTCAAACCACAGCTGCGCTCCGAGGGAGTTGGTGGGATGATAAACCTGCCGTTGGTAGGCGAATTCGACGTGGGCTTACCCACTCCGAATGATGAAACGTTTGAACTGATGGAAACAGGCGCTCCGGTTGGTTGGCACTGCCCAGAACCTGTACCCCAGTATTTCAATTTGATTGGTATGTTCCGAGATTCGCCCACACACTATTCATCCAAGGTATTCATTAATTGGATACTCAGCCAAGAAGGACAGCTCGTGCGTCTGGCAGCTGGCGGAGATGGTCCGGTTCATAAAGATCTTCAAATTGAAGGTGCTGCGGCACTGGCAGATGCCTATGCAGGCAAAGACATTGCACTGCGAACCATGGATGGCATGCTCAACGGATTACCTGCTTTGTATGAGGTGTGGAACCCCATTTGGGCATCTGCAGGTGGGCCTCAATAACACCCGATTCTCTACGTTAACTAATTCCTTGGGTCTAACTCAGACCCAAGGAATGCTAGTGAGTTGAGATAAATGGCCATAACGACAAACACGCCCATAGTTGCCACGCCTGAGATCACGGGCAAACCCGGTAAACGATTACTTGGCCGGATCTTTCCGTGGCTGGTGCTGTGTGTGCTGGCAGCCCTGGTTATCGCGCCGATTTTTTCACTCGTTGCGGGTGCATTCAGTCTGTCGCGCCTGCCCAATGAGTTTTCTTTAGATAATCTGGGTTTAGACAATTTTTACGCGGTCTGGGTCGAACAGCGCATCGACAAGGTAATCTGGAACACCGTTGTGTATGTGTTTGGGGCAACGGTGTTCGGCATTTTCACCGCTGCTATGTTGGCTTGGCTGGTGGAACGCACCGATATGCCTGGCAAGATGTGGATTTATGCAGGTGTACCGATGGGCATCGCTATCCCCGGAATCCTGCACGCTATCGCTTGGGTACTTTTGCTCAGCCCACGCTCTGGGTTCGTCAACAGAGCCTATATGGATCTATCTGGAAGCACTGCCCCCCTGTTTGATATCTATACCATGAGTGGCTTGATATTCGCCGAAGGTCTACGTTTGGTGCCGGTGGCGTTCCTCATGTTGGTGCCGCTGATGCGTTCCATGGACCCATCACTGGAAGAAGCGGCGGCCGCAAGTGGTGCTAGCCCACTTCGGGCTACTCGACGCGTCACACTGGCACTGCTGCTGCCCGGTGTGTTAGCCATCAGCATTTTTCAGGCAATCACTGCCATCGAAAACTTTGAGGTCCCCGGGATACTCGGTATGCCGGTGAACTTGCATGTCTTTAGCACACGCGTTTTTAATCTCATCGACAACATAGGCACCATCCCGGCCTTCGGTCAGGCCAACGCGGCTGCTGTTTTTTATCTGGTGATTGCGCTTGTGATTTCATTTTTCTATTTGCGTCTGGTACGGCATTCAGAACGCTATTCAATTATCACAGGGAAAGGCTATACCCCTCGGAAAGTGCGCTTAGGTCGCTGGCGTAAGCCTGCGTTAATTTTATCCCTGGTGTTTCTGTTCATAACGATCGTCCTGCCGTTTTTGGTGTTGTTGTATGTGTCATTCATAAACTACCTGCGCCCTCCTAGTTGGGAAGCCTTCTCCACTATGACCACGCGACACTACGAAAAGGTGTTCAACCAGCCGCGAGTGTTAAGAACCTTGATGAATACTATTTTGGTAACACTACTAACGGCCACCACTGTCACTATTGTTTCCTTCGTTATTGCCTACATTATCGT
>JAHQVR010000212.1 GCA_019634245.1 Gammaproteobacteria bacterium | reverse complement strand
CGTTGAATACATCATCGTGGCCATAGTGCACCGCAATTTCAACATCTTCCGGGACATCAAGATGCGGCAATAAACGATTGGCTAGATCGATTAAATAGGACGCTATCTCGGGGTGAGCGGCATTATCACCCAAGGGAATCTCTATTTTTTCAACCGCAGCAACTTCATAGGATAAAGGTACCATTCTGGCGATTGCACCACCTAGAAACTGGAACACAACTACCAACATCACCACCAATACAGCTGCACTCAGTAGTAACTGTCCAAATCGTTTTAAAGGATGCTCCTTGGAAACATTCACGCCCTCAGTGGGTTGTCGGTTCTCGTACTGCATAAATGCTAAAACTAAGCGTGAGCCGGCCCAGTGGTTAGTGGAATAAGCGCGGTACCGTACGTAAACACCTCAATCGCGCCAGCCCCACTCTGTTGAATGCGGGCGGTTTCATACTTAACGTTAAACACGTATTCAGCACCCATAATCTTTGCCTGGTTTTTCATACGTAGCATCGATTCGCGCCTTGCTCGATCCAATAGAGATTCAAACGGTGCTACGCGACCACCAAACAAATTTATCAACCCGGCAGTGAAAGATTTAAAGTAGTCTGAAGCGACAACCACATTGCCGGTGACCAGTATCTGGCTGTAGCGACCCTCTTCTGGTGGAAAGCGACTGGCAACGGCAGGTAAAGTATTCAACAGCTTTTCACGTTTAATAATACTTTTTAGGTGTCGTTTTTCGGCTATCTGACCAAATACGTAGCCAAAGATTAACAACACCAGAAATAAAATGATATTTGACATAGTGCGAGCCTTATTTAGTCTTCGAGCTCGACAGCCGTACCATAAACAAAAATCTCGGCCGCCCCTGCAGTGATGCTAGAGGTGCTAAATCTCACGTTCAAAACAGCATTCGCACCCAACGACTGCGCTTGTTCGATAAGCCGTTGCGTAGCCTCCTCGCGCGAATCGTGTAGCAATTCCGTATAGCCTTTCAGCTCGCCACCAAAGATATTTTTTAGACCAGCCATCATGTCCCGACCAACATGTTTGGACCGAACAGAACTGCCCTGAACTAGCCCCAAATGTTTTCGAATAGTTTTCTCAGGGAGAAATTCAAGATTAGAGATCAACATTAATCATCCTCACGGAAAGTAACCAACGCTCTGTCGATAAGATGTTCTATCGAGTGTGCATAGTAATTCATCATTGCCAGCTCAGCAGGGTTTTGTCTGTATTCACCTTCTGTTTCAAGCAACAATTTTCTCAGAGTTAGCATACGCAACCCAACCGATACCGCATAGTCTCGATCTGATCTTGGAATATACGCAGGAATGCCACTGCGTTCTAACTTTCCTAATAAATCAAATACTTCCTTTTTCAACTCAAATTCAGTATATGAAACTGTCGGGTTTCTAACAAAAACGGTCGCCACTAGTGCAACCGGCAATATCGGAATTATCCCACCGATTCGCAGCATCAAATCATCGGCCAGTTCGGTTACATCCTCCAGTGTATTTTGCTGGTCGCCAGAACGCTCCTCTAACCATTTTTTCAGATATAACGGCTCACCGAAATTCACACAAGCATACCCATATCGGTAGCGTTTGCCGAGCAACGCTTGCCAAAGGTTTTTTACGAAGAAGGAAAAAGACTTACTAAGGGTATACGCTAATCCACGCTTAGGTAGTTTCTGCGAATAACGTAAAAGAGTTCGATCCTCAAATACTCGATCGTAGTTGATACCTACTGGTACGAATACAATATCTCGAGAAGCCTGGCGGTCAAATCCTCGAACTAGATACCCAAGTAAGCCCAACTTTGCAGTGCCTAGTTTGCCATCTCTGGATAACCGACCTTCTGGAAATACCGCTTGAGGTACGCCCCCTTCGGCTGCCATCTGTACATAACACTCTAACACACGGCGATATAATGGATCACCAGAGTCACGCCGAACGAAGTAGCCACCCATTGAACGTATCAGTTGCTGCAATGGCCAGACACGCGCCCATTCGCCCACAGCATAGGATAACGCTGTTCGTTCAGCAGCCAGATACGTGGCGAGAATATAGTCCATATTACTGCGATGATTCATCACAAAGACAACACTGGATTGTGCGTCAATTTCTGATAAACCAGTATCGTGAGCAAACCCCAATCGCACACGGTACAACGCGTGTACCAAACGACGAGCCAACCAATAGGCGGCTTTGAAATAGATCAGTGCATTAAAGGCTGGTACGATCTCGCGCGCATAACTACGCACATCTTGCATCAACGCTTCTCTGGGAATGTCCTTGGAAGAGGCAAGGTTGTCGACCAGCGTAATTACTCTTTCATGATAAATCAGCCTATCGATGAGCACTTCGCGACGGGTGATCTTGAACGACGGAATTTGTAGAGCCAACTTGCGGTTAACTTCCTCTATCAGTGCATTCGCACGACGACGAAAAAACCAACGAGCCGAGGGCAACAAAAAGTGCTGCAGAAGCCACAGCGCGGCAAACAGAACAGTGACCACAACCACCCAGAACGGAAGCTCAACAGTTTCGGTCACAGACAGCCTTTTGGTGGGATTAAAATTCGAGGCTACAGTCTAACGGATACTTACCCAATAGCAAAAAAAAACCGATGACAGCTAAGCTGTCACCGGTCCATATTTATTGTCAACTGACAATGGTAAATCTCTAGCGATAGTTTACAACTTCATACTTACCACCTTTGATCACCTGCTCTTTATAAGAGCCTTTGGTTTCTCCAACGTCAGTTAACTCAACATTTGTCGCACCAACATAATCAATATCGCCGCCTTCACTGAGAATTTTGAGGCCCTTAGCAAGCTCACCTGGCAAAATCGGCTCACCAGGTGCATTGGCAACATCCATTATTGCCCCTGCGATACCCGCACGATCTGCCTTACCAGCCTTTTGCATGGCGAGCACAATCAGCGCAGCTGCGTCATAAGACTCAGGGACAAATGGGCCAATTTCAATACCGCTAGGTTTGAGTACGTCAGGCAACATATTTGCTCCGTCTGAGTCAATCCCAGGTAATGAAGTCACCATTCCTTCAACTCCCTCTCCCAACGCTTCGATGATCGAATTGCCGACCATGCCATCACCGCCATAAAAGTTACTGAAGGCATCAGTATCCAAAGACGCCTGAATGATTCCTTTACCGCCTTGATCTACATAACCCAGCACCACCAAGTGTTCGGCACCCGACGCTGACAAAGCCGCTACCTCGGCAGAATAGTCAGCCTTACCATCTTCATGAGCTGCCGTGATCGCCACTGATCCGCCTGCAGCTTCGTAGGCAGTGGTAAACGCATCGCTTAAACCCTTACCATAATCGTTATTGGTGTAGGTTACCGCCACTTCCTTTACATCACGGTCCATCAAAATATCAGTAAGCACTACTCCCTGGCGTGCATCCGATGGCGCCGTTCTGAAAAATAATCCATTGTCTTCAATGGTAGTTAGAGCCGGGGAAGTCGCAGAGGGCGAGACCATAGGTAAGCCATTGGCGACGGCTACATTGTTGGTTACCGCAATCGTGACACCAGAACAATCGGCTCCCATGATAGCCACGACGTTGTCAGATGTAACCAACCGCTCAGCGGCGGCAGTCGCACCGCCAGCATCCACACAGGTACTGTCGGCCCGAACAGCCTCAATGGTGGTTCCACCTAATAATTCACCACTATCACTAGCCTCCTTGAAGGCATGCTCAGCGGCACTTGCCATGGGCGGTGTGAGGGATTCAATTGGACCTGTAAAGCCAAGTAAAACACCGACTTTTACAGTTTCAGCCTGGGCATTTGCTGCTCCCAGAACCAAACCTGTAACGAGCGCCGAAGTGGGCAATGCGCACAGCAATTTGTAAGAAATCGAACGTGACATGAAAGGATCTCCTCTGTTTCGTGCCACGATGATAACTCAGTCAGAACCTAAACACCCAGTCAGATAGGTCACACAATTACGTGATCTTCATACTTTGTTAGGTCATTTGGCCCGGGAGGGCCGCCTGCGTCACCGATAAAGAGGTTTGTGAGGCATTTCGCCCCGTGCCGATTGGTGGGTTAGGACTTTAAGTAAAAGGCGATTTCACTGCCTTTCCCTGCTGATAAATTCATCCAAATCTCACCGTCATGCTGCTCAACTATCTGTTTCGCCTGTTGCAAACGGGATTCATTTTCGGCAATTTCCAGATCATCCTCGTGATTGTTCTGATCAGATTGAGGATTAAAAATACGACTTAGCTCTTCGCTAGGATCTTGATGAGTGTCACTGGCCAATACAAATTCCGTATGGCCCGCATCATTGACAGCAACCGTTAGAGTCAATGTGCAATTGTCATTACTTCGCTTGAGCGTATTGCAAATTAATACCCGAAATAATTCCGCCACCCGATCTGTATCGACAAACATGACTCGCTCGCGAAGATCAACCACTTGGACAAGCGTTGCGTTACGACTTTCAAGAAGACTCGAAACTAAGGATGAAGTTAGCGCTAGAATGTCACCAATAGTCACTAAAGATTTATTAAGGGAGAGGCTTTCACCACCACTTGGCTGAGGCGTATCCGAACTCATCACAATCATCCTTGATTAGTCTTTGAGTTATCAACGAACTATCGGCCAATTAACGCAAAATATTAGAATGCCCGACCTATGTGATATCGATCACACATAGATCAGACTCTTTGCTTGAAGTTAAAAAGGGCTATTTTTTTAGCTTGACGGACGATGTAATTTTGAAACATCGCATGGGCTGTCGCCATCTAATCTGGCAAATATCCTGGGAATCGATCCATCCGATCAAGGTTTTTACTAGAGAGAGTTAAAGGCACATACCCACGTGCAACGGAATGCTCAACCACTTCTCGTCTGTTGGCCTCAGTAGTAACGTAGTCTACGTTCAACACTAGTTTGCCAGCATCAACCCATTGAGATAAGTAAAAGTCATTCCAGTAGCGTTGGTCATTATCCACACGTACATCGGTCGCCCAGAAAAACGGCTCTTCTTTACCAATTCCCGTGAGCGGTGCGACCCATTCCGGCCCTACCATGTAAATAAGCTCTTCCGCATTTTGCACAAAAACGCCAAAATCAGGATTCCCAGACTTGGCTCTCGCATAATTAGCGATATCGAGCACGAGACTTTGCATATCGGCAATGGCATTAGGGTTTTCATCTATGAAAAAGGTATAGGCATCAATCGTATCCAAATAGACACCATCAAATCCCGCTTCGATAATTCGATCAACCCGGCTCTGTGGAGTCCCCATCAAAATCTGCTTCCATTCTGGCTCCCAATAACGCACGTAATAATCACCTGGCCAGAACTGATCCGGATAGACAATCCATGAGGGATTACCCACTGACCAATCATCCTGCCAATAGTATCGATACTCTTCGGCTTGCCCAACGGCCATGTAGGAGACTAAAAGCTTTTCTCCATCACCGGCACATTTCAATCGATCGATAATATTTCTATTGGGGGGTATGAAAGGTTCAGAGTCTATAACCAATAAATCATATCGACTGTTGGCTAATTCTTGATAATCCATATCGGTAAGCTGGTAATGCCAGTCATTCACATCCTGCCACTTCAGTGAACGCTGACCACAACGGTACTCGCTGTTGGCCCAGGCATTGGCGAGTTCGGTACTGGTCGACGCCGCCTCATCCTCTGGCGTGCAAGCCAATAAAAATAGACTAAAGGCTGAAATTGCAACCTTGGTGAGCTTGATACCCATAATGTCTTCTTCTTTTTATTATTGTTTTTTTGAATTCAGTGCTTCGAGAATCTAGCGTTCCCGTTAGCCTGCCAGCGCAATGTAAGCAATTGGCGACAATCAATCCGTACACGCATCACAGTTTGCCTATGAGATAGCGCACAGCGTGAGCTCGCTCACTCAGATTTTCTGAACCAATCCACCAAATATAGTTTGTGTCTT
>JAHQVR010000211.1 GCA_019634245.1 Gammaproteobacteria bacterium | reverse complement strand
GGCCTCATGAGCACGCCCCTTTTTGCCCTTGGCGGTGTTGCTCCGCCTTAAATAGAATGGCTATTCTGCGTTGTCGCGCCTTGCCAAGAACAAAAATTGGCGCACTCCTAACACCTAAATCTCAAACGCTTTGGGTATAGAGTTCAAGAAATGGAATAGCCAACGATGACATTTGTTTTGCTTTCCAATATTGACTCTTTTATACTCAGAGTGTTTTTAAAATAAAAATTGAAGAGGGTAGGTCGAATATGCTCTCATTGCTCGATATTTCGGAGTTTTCAACCACTCGATCGCGTCACCATCAAATTAATACCCGCGATCTCGAAGAGGCTTATGAGTTTATCAGTGCTAATGTAGTGCCTTATACTTATAAATGTCTCGATAAGGGTTGGCGTAGTGAAAATCAAGGTTTGGTTCACAACTATGCAAATCTCGATAACATGGAAAATATCTACATCAACTATGGACGAGAAGTACTGATTGAAGCTGACCCTCTCGATGATTATCTTTTACAGATTGCTCACAGTGGGAATTGCAGGTTAACTTGTGAAGGGCAAGAAATTACGCTTTACAAGGGCCAATGCGGTATTATTTCTCCCGGTTTACCCTATCGTCTGGAATGGTCTAGTGATTGCAGTATTTTCGAAGTAAAATTCCGCAGGAAGTTCGTTGAGCAGGTGTTTGAGTCCATCAATGGACAACTTCCGGATCGCCCGTTGACCTTCGAATTAGCAGTACAACCTGATCACCAGTTCATTAACTATGTTTTTTCCTCCCTGTCTTATATGTGCGCATTGATTGAAAATGAAAAGGTCATGGCGCATCACCGACATTCTATCAAGCACCTCGGTCTTTCCGTATTAACCAGTATTCTCGAAAATCAGCCGAATACATGCTCACTGTTGCGGGTAAAGCAGCTGGCGAGTTCTCCCAAACATCTCAGTAGAGCAATCGAGTATATGAGAGCGCATTTGCCCGAGCCGCTGACCTTAACTGAAATCGCCGATATAGCCAACACCAGTGTTAGAAACCTGACTCACTTGTTTCAAAAGAATTGTGATAATAGTCCGATGGAATATCTGAAAACTTTGCGTCTGGATTGTGCCCACGAATTACTAAAAAAAGCCAGTCCACAAGACGAACAAGTTACTCGCATTGCCATGGACTGTGGTTTCACGCACATGGGTAGGTTTTCCAGCGACTACAGCAAGCGTTTTGGCAGGTCCCCCAGGGAATCACTAAAATCTCCCTTTGTTTAAGCTTACCTCTGAATATCCAAATCGGGACAGTAATTTGCCAAATCTGGCTAGTCCGACCATCTTGCTTTGAGTAATTTATTACCCAATCCAACCCAGCCCAATCCAACCCAACCCAGGTGTGGCTTTAGGTGTCAGCGTCTGAAGTTTGCGGTTCAATTTCTCAAACTCAATCGCAGCGAGCTGTTAGTAAGAAGTTAAACCTTACGTCGCGGATTGGGAGTGAGAAGTGTGTTTTGGTGCGGGATACACCGACTGAATTTCGTGAGCGGGTGGATGCCGGCATGAATGCAAGATTACCTTAAAAAAACAATAAGTAAGTTTAGGGGATAGATATGAAAAAGTTTTCCACACAAATCGTGTCGTTCGGTTTGTTGCTGAGTACAAATTCCGTTCTGAGCCAAGTTGCGGTACTGGAAGAAGTGATGGTCACTGCGCAGAAACGCGAGGAATCCATGCAGGACGTTCCGGTTACTGTGCAAGCTTTTTCCGGCGAGCAATTACATAACGCGGGCGTGACTCAAGTCAGTGATATTACCAAACTGGCACCCAACCTGAACGTCGTTGTTCAGAATGCCATGAGCCAACACATCGTGATTCGCGGAGTGGGCACCAACGAATTTTTTGGTAATGCGCCCTCTTCAGTGGGCATGTATATGGACGAAGTTACCATGAACTCTTCCTACATGAGCACCCTCGGTCTGTTCGATATGGAACGGGTGGAAGTGTTGCGTGGGCCGCAAAACAGTTTGTTCGGACGAAACACCACAGGTGGTGCGGTAAACTACATTTCCCGCTTGCCGGTAGTGGGCGAAGAGCTCACAGGTTATTTTCTGGGAACGTATGGCAAGCACAATCTTGTCGAAGCGGAGAGTGCAGTCACCCTTCCAATGGGCAACTCTGCCGCTATGCGTTTGGCTGGTAAATGGCACTCACGCGATGGACGATGGAATAACATAACTAACGGCGACAGTGAATACGGCGATACAGAGCGCTACTCAGTGCGAGGAACACTGGTGTATCAGCCGGGCGATTCTACCGTGATTACTGCCAGCTTTCACACGGCCAGTGATAACAGCGATGCCTATCCACAAAAAGCTTTTGGAACACTTGATCCGGATGCCGGTGGCAATGGTCATCTATCCATTTTCGACGAAAGGACGGTGTTCGGATCCGGCTATACATCCGATATTAGATTTGATCAGCAAATCGACGAAGTCACCTCGCAAGGCTATGACGTGTCAACCACCAACTGGGATGATGTACGTGCCGGTGGTTCGCAGGTATCAGATCTGGATCTGAATGGTGCCTGGCTGAAAATAGAACACGATTTCGGCAACACCACCTTTAGTTCCATCAGTGCCTTTGACGACACTCATGCACTATACGAGGAAGACAATGGCGTATCCGGTTTGACTTCCGGGCCCAACGGCGATGGTGTCAACCAGGAAGCTCTTTTGATCAATATGGATCAGGACTATTCCCAATTCAGTCAGGAATTACGTCTTTCCTCCAATGATGACGCCGCGCGTTTTCGCTGGATTACCGGCCTGTACTACTTCAGCCAGGATTCCACGCTCGGGCAGAGCATTCGATTTGGTGATAACGGTGTACTTGCATTTTCACCCTTCTTTGCCGGCGGTTTTGCGCCCACCGATCCGCCGTTCAACTTTCCCGAAGGCACTACCCCGGATGAAGCCGCGGCCATAATTGGTAACCCACTTCGAAACACCGCCGCTTTCAGTATTGCTGAACTGGAAGACCGCAGCATATCTCTTTACGGTCATACGGATTACGACATTACGGAAAATACAACCCTGACGATTGGCTTGCGTTATACCGAGGACACTAAGTCCAACCCCTCCTATTATGGCGGTACCATCGATATTACCAACAAAGCACAAAATTTATATTACAGCACGCCAGTACTGCAGCAATTGTCGGCCGATTTGCCTCCATGTCCAGAAATTTCTCCAACCCAGCCGCCCTTTACCATTGGTTGTGCCAATGACAATCGAGATAGGCCGGATATTGAATCGGAAGAAGTGGGCGGTAAAATTGGTTTAAGTCATCACTTAGGCAGCGATACACTGCTGTTTTACAGCTATTCGCGAGGCTTCAAGTCCGGTAAGTTCGATGTGGAGTTCCTGCACACCGACGCGACCCCCTTTCCACAACGCTCTTTGGATGTGGAAATTCTCGATGTTTTCGAACTCGGTTTGAAATCCACAATGCTGGACGGACGGCTGCAATTTAATGGTGCCATATTCCATAACACCTGGAAGGATCAGCAAGTTTTCAATGTTGGCGCCAATGGTCCAGAGTTTCATAATTTGCCGGAATCGGAAATTGTTGGTCTCGAACTGGAAATGAAATGGGTACCCGCAGATAGCTGGTTGATTAACGCCGGATTGGGATTGCTGGATTCAGAAATCACTGATGCCTCGGGCATCAGCACCGATGAGGGTGGCGAGTTTCAAGAAGGGCACGAGCTGCCACTATCGCCGGAGACCACAGCGAATCTTATGGTAATTAAAGACATCGAACTGGGTAGCAATATTCTGACTATGCAGGTGGATGGCCGCTATCAAAGTGCTGCCAAAGCCAAATTCAAGGAGTCTTTTCCCATCGATGAGTACGAAGCTCGTTTTGTGACTAACGCTCGGGCCAGCTACTTTTTTGGCGCCACCCAGCAATATCAGGCAGGTTTATTTCTCAACAACCTTACCGAAGAACAGTATTGTTTGGAAAAGCAGGACTTACATGCTCTGGTCGGTGCCTTTTACTGCGTGCCTAACCAAGGTGAGCGTCAGTGGGGCATCGATTTCCGAGCTAGTTTTTAGGCTTGCGTAAATAAAAAGCCACGACCCAAGGCGCGGTCATGAGTGACTTACTGTTATAGCCCGGAGTTGAGCTGTCCTTACAATCAGCTTCGGGGGCTTGGCAATGAGTCGTTTTAAAAATTTAACCAATCTATTTGGTATTGCCGGCGTGATTTGGTTTTGGGCTTGCGAGCGAGCAGAGCAAAAGAAATCTTTTTGGATTTGTTGGCAAATAACAAGTTGGAACATCTCACGCCAGCCTTCTCGGGGGCACCCAGCACCCCTTGCAGGGTGCTCGAAGCAACTCTGCGTAGTATCGCGTAGATTTTTTTCTTGGGAACGCAGATTTTTTCTGGAGATAAGCTGGAGTTAATCATGATTACTAATAAAAAAAATATTTCGACGGTAGATCATTTTATTAATGGCGAAGATTGTCCTCCGGATTCAGGTCAGTATTTCGATGATCGCAATCCAATTGATGATTCAGTCTATGCTCGTGCGGCTCAGGGGAACGGAAAGGACATGGACAAGGCAGCAAAAGCTGCCCATGAAGCATTTGCTACATATCGTCACAGTCTCATAAACGAGCGTGAAGCCTGGTTGTGCGAAGCGGCCTCCATACTGCAACGGCAGAAACAGGAATTCATTGATATCCTCATCGATGAAGTGGGGTCACCCGTTGGAAAAGCAAATTTTGAAGTGGGTTTGTCCATCGACCTGTTACGCGCTGCCGCAGGTATGGCCCGTCAGGTAGCGGGTAAAACTCTACCTTCGGATGTGCCGGGGCGCTTCAGTATGAGCACGCGCGAGCCCATCGGTGTTGTGGCCGCGATTACACCCTTTAATGTGCCTTTGATCAAGGGCATTCGGCTTACGGCCAATCCATTGGCGCTGGGTAATACGGTGGTTCACTTGTGTTCGGAGGAAGCACCGGTGCTGGCTCGTCGCATAGCCAGGTTGTATCAGGACGCAGGGTTACCGCCTGGTGCCTATAACCTGGTGACAGGCCTTGGTTTCGAGGTGGGCGATAGCTTGACAACTCATCCGCTGGTCCGTTCCGTCACCTTTACCGGGTCCACACGCGTGGGGCGACACATACAAAAACTTTGTGCAGAACACAGCAAAAGAATTACGCTGGAATTGGGTGGGAAAAACCCCATGGTGGTGTTGAAGGATGCGGATTTGGATAAAGCCGTTGAGGGTGCCATTCATGGCATATTTATTTTCCAGGGTCAAATCTGTATGGCTGCCAGCAGGATGTACGTGGAGCGTGCGGTTTTCGATGAGTTTATTGAAAAATTTAGCGGTGCGGCGCAAGGGTTGGGAATGGGTGATTTGAGAGAGCCTTCTACACTTCTCGGCCCTATTATCAGCGAGCGTCAAAGGGAGCGGATTCGATATCACATACGTGATGCCGTGGAAAAGGGAGCGACACTGGTGTGTGGTGGAGAGTGGGAAGCCAATCGCTGCAAACCCACGATACTCACTGATGTAACGCCATCCATGACTGTGTGTAAGGAGGAAACTTTTGGTCCGGTCACGTCGGTGTATCCTATTGACTCTTTTGAAGAAGCCTTGGATCTGGCGAATGACAGCAATTATGGCTTATCAGCTTCCATATATACATCAAACATCGATAACGCGATGAGTTTTGCCAGGAATGTGGAATCGGGCATGGTGCATATTAATGGAGCCACCCTTCAGGATGAACCCCATGTACCTTTTGGTGGCGTTGGTGACAGCGGATGGGGGCGAGAAGGTACTGAGGAAGATATTGCGGCCATGACGGAGTATAAGTGGATCACTGTGCAATTATAATAATGCCTATTGTGTAATAGTCGGGACAATGGTTGCCAGCGAGCATGTAAATGATCCACGCTGGCAGATTGTTGAGCCAACAGCAAAGGCATTTATGTTAGCCCGCTGTCAGGCTTTTCCGGCAAAAATAATGCGAATAATGGGGTCTCGTTTGGTTTCTCGTCCGGTTTTATTACCGTTACGATTTTGAGTACGCAATTTATTGTGTATGTCACTTCGTAACAGGCCGAGGATTCATCCAGAATACTCCGCAAATTGGGGGGAGTTATGCCTTTGTCTCTTTCAAAACAGCCTCTGCTTGGGATCGTTGCGACCATAGTGGTGTCTATTGTTTCTCTTGTTTTTATTTCCTTGTTTGATTTCCACACCTTTGCCGGATGGGTTTCGCTTATTTTGGTTTGCTCTGTTCCGGTACAGCTAATCATTGGTCCGTTTTGGCATGGCACCCAGCCGCAATTTATTGCTGATCGAGCTCAGCCTGTTCGCGGTATTGGCTATATGGTTTTTACTTTGCTGATTGCTGTACTCATGGCACAGACAATGTTTCATGTCATCGGTGGTGCTTTCGGACCACCGCGCCCTCCAGTTATCATGTTTTCAATTTTTTGTGTGGTGGTTTCATTTTGGGTCATTATTATTTGGGGCGCCTGGCCTATCAGTTATATTAAACAACCTATGGTAGCCGGAATTCTTCTTTATTTATTTATTCACTTGCTTGCCTGGCTACTTTTTAATTTTCTGTTCAATTTCAGTTTTATGTCGGGTGCACCCATTTACATCGAGAGCATCGACCCTAAAGGCTTATTTAATGCCTGGCAGGTATTGGTGTTTGGTGTTACTTCAGTGAGTGCATTGTTTATTGTATTAAGCTTTGAACTTTGGCCTTTAACCCTTTCACCTGCAGTAATGCAGCAGCCGGTGCAGCGAATCGTTTGGTCGTTATACGTATTGGTACTAGCGGCAGCAATGTTCTTTGTGGGCACTCGCGTGTTGAACATGGATGTGGTGGTGTATTTGACCGTGGTGCCGGTGAGTATCATTTTTGGTGGCATCATTGTACTTAACATGTTACAAAAATCCTTGTTCTCTCAGTTGCGGCAACCCGTAAAAGGTGTAGCTAATGTCATTGTGGTGCTGCTAGTAGGGCATTTGCTATACCGTATTTACCTATTTGCATTGCCGCTTGTGTCCGGGAAGCTGAGCTCTGGCCCTCCGGCTTATGATGTGGAAATCTGGCTGGCTTCAGCTATGTTGGCAGTGACTTTCCCATTTCTGATTGTTGTGGCAGATTTTTTTCAATTCAAATTGGTCGGCAAAGCGGATTCCTGAACGCATGGGCTAATTGGACGTTTGATATTTGCTCGCCAATAAATGTAGCAGTGTTGTTGGCGCCCCTCTCTTTTGGATTCAGCGACACAGAGTTTTATCGTTGAGTTTCGCCGGGTAAGACACCGGAGATGGTCACAAAAAATGTTCAGACAAAAAGTAACAATAAGTTATTGAGACACTCTCAATAGGGGTTGGATATTTATCAATAGGGGTTGGATATTTATGCGCATAAAACGAAGAAGCTTTCTGGCTGCTATTTTCAAATCGTCAGTGGTTTTATTTGGCGCGGTGAATTCGATTTATTCGCAAGCGCTGAGCAAGGTCGACAACAAAGGGGAACGAACTCTGGACCAACACCAGCAAGCGACACTGGAACGTCTGTTTTTCCTGTTGTACCCATTTCCAAGTGCGGACAAGCGAGTTTATTTGAATGTCATCAAGGCTCTGCAGGAATCCGTCAAAAGAAGGCCAGAGAAATATCAATTGGTAATCCAGGGGCTGGCCCGGCTCGATACGCTTAGCGGTAAATCCTGGTTTACTCTATCTGAAGAAGATCAACTGGGAGTGTTAAAAAAAATTGAAAAGGAACCGTTTTTCGTATCCATGTTGGCTTTTGCCAACAGCCATCTACTTAATGACCCTGAAGTCTGGCGGGTAATGGGTTATGAAGGTTCTTCCTTGGAAAAAGGCGGCTATAAGGATCGTGGGTTCAATGATATAGATTGGTTGTAAACTGACATTTGCACGCGTTAATACCTTTGTGAAAGTTTAAGGCTCGGGCTTACTTATTATGATAAAAAAATTTTCCCAAGATGATGATAGCGTAGTCGTAGTGGTTGGCTCCGGTGCTGGGGGCGCTACCCTTTCCCGGGAGTTGAGCAACGCGGGTATCGATGTGCTATGCCTGGAAGCCGGTTCCCCGGTTGAACGGATTGTTACCGATGCGCAAGAAATGTTTGGCCGGTTGACTTGGTTTGATCGGCGCATCGGCTCGGGTGATTTGATTAAAGATTTTCCCGTCTGGAGTGGCAAAAATGTGGGTGGCACAACCATGCATTGGACCGCGTCTACTCCTCGAATTCCTCGGGCCGAGTTTAGGCCTTCTCGCTATTTTGGTGACCTGAAGCACTGCAGTATTATTGATTGGCCTATCGCCTACGACGATTTTCAGCCGTGGTACCACAAGGCCGAACAACAAATGGGGGTTTCCAATACTCACGGGCGCCCACCTTTGCCCGCGAACAATCACTACAAATTACTGGAGGCGGGTGCCAGGCGAATTGGACTGAAGCAGGCACATATTGGCAATATGGCTATTAATTCAGTTGCGCAGGGCGGGCGCCCGGCTTGCATTCAGTTAGGTTTTTGTGTCAGCGGCTGCGCGATAAACGCCAAGTGGACTGCCGCCAATACTCCCATCGCTCAAGCTATGGGTACCGGGCATTTTGAATTGCGATCCGAATCTTTCGTACTGCGTATTGAGCACGATAAAAAAGGCAGGGCTGCGCAAGTGGTTTATGTGGATGCCGCGGGTAAATTACAAAAACAGAAAGCGCGTGTTGTTTGTGTGGCGGCTAACTCCATCGACACGCCCAGAATTTTGTTGCACTCGGATTCGGCACAGTTCCCCAGGGGCTTGGCGAATCGCGCTGGTCACGTGGGTAAACACTACATGAAACATGTGTTTTCTGTCGTAACTGCCATTATGCCAAAGCCGGTTAACTTTCACCGGGGCACCCAAAATATGGGTATCGTGGACGACTTTGTTAAAGGTGATCGCAAGCGAGGCTTTGCGGGCGGTTTCAAGTTTGAAATGGTATCTTTCGATCCAGAATCGTTAACCAAATTTGTGCAGCCGGGGAGTTGGGGCAGAGACTACACGGATATATTGTCTAAATACGACCATTTTGCTGCACTGCTGGTCATGGGGGAAGACCCCTCCCAGAGCGAAAATCATGTCAGTCTGCATGCTACTGAAAAAGATCAATACGGTATGCCTGTGCCAGTGATACATTATCGCGATCATGAAAACTCCAAAACGATGCGTCGTTTTGGGCAGCAGCAAGCGAAAAGACTCTATGAGTCTCTCGGTAGCGAACGTGTATTTATCGGTCCGTCGCCTCCCGCAACGCACAACATGGGCACCTGTCGCATGGCAACAAAAGCCGAAGACGGCGTATGTGATGCCCATGGGCGCAGCTTTGATGTGCCCAATCTGTTTATTTCCGATGGCAGCCAGTTTCCCTCTAGCGGGTCTTCCAACCCCACTCTAACTATTGTCGCGCTGGCGTTAAGGCAGGCGGATTATATTAAAAACCAGATGCAAAGCCGGAAATTGTAATGACCTTCCTCCATCGACCAGAGAGATCACGCTGTGTATGAATTTTCAAAACAATTTCTGGATAAACGCATTGGTCGCCGCACCTTTATTCGGCGCTTAGCCCAAGGGGGCATGTCGTTAACCGGAGCTAATGCCATAGCCAATAACCTCGGTCAGCCTGCATTACCTGCAAATGGTGCTGCTGTAGAAGCAGGCACTGTTTTGCGTAATCTCACGGGCGGGGAAGTGATGGCGGAATTTATTAAGGAGTGGAATATTCCTTATGTGTTTGGATTGGCGGGGTCGGAAGAAGTAGGCTTTCTTGATGCCTTGGTCGACCGCCCGGAATTGCAATACACCACCTGCTTGCATGAAAACGCTGCCATGGCCATGGCAGACGGTTTTTCCCGCTCCACCGGACAAACATCTATCGTGCAACTGCACTCTGTGGCCGGAGTCGCTTACGCCCTTGGGCAGATTGCAAGCAGCTATCGGGACCGCATTCCTGTGGTGGTGACTGCAGGTCGTCAATCTACTAACTTTCGCGGACAGGGTGGTTTTCTGGAATCACCTAATCTTACGGAATTGCCACGTGACTACGCCCAATGGGTTTGGGATGTCATGAGCCCGGAAACCATTCCCGAGGTACTGCGGCGCGCTTTTTTGTTAGCAGAGGCGCCTCCGGGAGGGCCCACTTTCATAACCTTTTCAAAAGATCTATGGGAGCAAAGGGTCGATACGGCAGAAATCATTCCGCGTTCACGTTCACGCACGAACAGCGATGTGCCACCGCCGGATGGCTTTGTTGAACGAACGGTGGATATGTTGCTCAATGCGCAAAAACCTGTGTTATTTCTCGGTAACGAATGTATTCGCCATGAGATCAGCGAGGAAGTGGCGGGCATCGCCGAGGCCGTGGGAGCCATGGTAATGTTTTCTGTGAAAATTCCTTGTGTGTTTCCCAATACTCACCCGCATTTTGTGGGTGAGGTGCAGGATGACCCCGCGATTCTGTCAGATGTTGATTGCTTCTGGAGTATCGGCGGTCACATGTTTAAAACCTTCAATCGACCGGCCAATCCCATAATTGCGCGTTCGGCGAAAGTGATTCACACCAGTCTGGTGGAAGCGGACGTCGGTCGCAATTACCCGGTTGATCTGGCGGCCATCGCCAGCATTAAATCCAGTACGGAGTTGGTGTTGCAGGAATTGAGTAAGCACAACCTGAAAACCTCTGCCATACGCGCGCGCAAACAATGGTTATCGGAATACAGTGGCAAACGTCAGCGTATGTTGAAGGAATTGGCCGAAAAAGAATGGAATAAAACACCTATCGCCACATCACGTCTGATGAGCGAGTTAAACGAAGTGATTGACCGCAAAGCCGAAATCGTTTCCGAGTTGATTACCTCTGACAGTTATCCACGCAAATACTTACAATTTGACCACACCGTGCCCGCCGCTGAGCGTCGGCGTCAATACTACACCACCTCTGGTGTGCTTGGTTGGGGTGTAGCCGCCGCGGTGGGCACCAAAATTGGTAACCCGGATAAGGAGGTGTGGTGCCTGACCGGAGACGGCAGTTTCAATTTTGGCAGTCAGGCATTGTGGTCGGCTGCGCGCTATGAAGTTCCCATTGGCATTGTTATTTTCAATAACGGCCAGTACCAGGCGAATCGATTCAATCAAAACAAGTATAAGGGCCGCATGGTGGAAACCGGAAAGTACATTGGTGTGAACTTGGGCCACCCGGATATCGACTACCGGAAAATGGCAGCCGCCTACGGCATTGAAGGCGAGCGGGTCAGCGACCCCAAAAAGCTCAGTGGTGCCCTGAAACGCTGTAAACGGGCTATTAACGATGGTCGGCCTTATTTGGTTGACGTGAAAATCGAAAAGCGATCAACCGGAAAGGAATCAGACTGGTACGATTTTTACTCGGTAGCTCAAAAAATACCGCGTCAATCTTGATGGGAGGCACAAGCTTTTTGTGTTTCCCGATCCGCGTCACCGTGGCGGTCTGATACTGTGGATGAGGCTACGTTTATCAAGATTCTTTTCGGCCTCTAGGGTGCTCTTCCCGTGACCAAACCGTGTTTGTTGATAATGACACAATAGCGCTTATCTTATTTCCGCGTCCAATAGTAACTACGACCTGCATATTTATAGCTTGAGCGAAGACTACTTAGACGTGGATTTTAAGTTCAAAATTTAAAGAAAAGCTATCGAATCTAAATAATTAATGTGTTAAATAAAATAATGTAACTTCGATGGCTATTGTTAACGCGAGTATTATCCAACTGATTAATTTAGGTTTAAGTAAGGCTTCCATATTCTGAGCAAACGTATTTGATGTTTTCTAGATTGTCTTTGCCAAATTCTCGAAAAAGTTTCAGCAACGTTTTTACCGTTCGGTGTCGACCAACAAACAATAGACGCTTGTTGTCGCTATTTAATTGATAGACAACGGTCAAATACTGATGCCCTTTGCCAAACTGTATTTCATCAACGCCGATCGCTTCGACATCACTTAAAACCCTATTTTTAAGGCCATATTCAACAACATAGCACACAGAACGATAGACGTTCTCCCAGCTTGTATAAAATGCTTCAGCCACCTCCTTCCAGGATAAGCGTTTTGCCCAGTGTGCAAGAAATAGACGATAAGTCGTCGTTAGCTGATGCTTACCTTCACACCAGGGCACGGATTCAACTTTAACACCGCAAGCTTTGCAATTGACCCTTCTCATGACATACCAGAAAAAAACGGTAATGCCCCATATAGGGATGAACTCAAAATATCGACCGCGCTGCTGATGATCATAGACCGTGCCCCTCTTTCCACAGTCAGAGCAAATAGGTTTGCTGTTTTTTCTGGGGATAATGTCAATCACTAAGCGGTTTTGGCCGCCCACTGACTCAAATCTCTCTTGATGATACGAAAAAGACTTGAGCTTATGGACTTGATTCAGTAATGTTTGAATGCGCATTGGGATTCTTTGGTTTGGGTTATTTTTGGCGATTTAATTCTGAACCAAAACCCAATGCGCTTTCAAGGTTTAGGTCTGTTAAATTTGGTCTGTCAATGAGGAACGCAGGCGCCGCTTTTGGCGCTGAGTAGTCATTGACAGACCAAATTTAACGATTACCCTAATGCAGGTCCGCACCATTGCGGGCCTGTCTCCCGGCGAGGGTGGGGTTTGGGGCAAAGCCCCATATTTTCTAATAAATTTACCCACTTATTCTGCCGAAGACCCACCATTAGAGAGCTG
>JAHQVR010000210.1 GCA_019634245.1 Gammaproteobacteria bacterium | reverse complement strand
CAATAGCGGATAAAACGGTTGCGCTAACTATCTGAATACTATTGCCCTGAAGCACCAATGCCGGCGTGGCCACAAAGAGAAAAGGTATAATAAACGCCGCCCAACCCACCCGCATCGCAGCCAATGCCGTTTTGAGCGGGTCGGCCTTGGTAATGGTAGCCGCGGCGAATGCGGCCAACGCCACTGGCGGTGTGATCATCGACATCATTCCGAAATAGAGAATAAACAAATGTGCAGCGATGGGCTCTATTCCTGCCTGGACCAACGATGGCGCCACTAAGGCAGCAAGCAACACATAGACGCCGGATGTTGGCATGCCCATACCTAATATAATGCAAATCACCGCTGACACAAAGAGCAACAGAAACACATAAGAACCTACAGAATCCACCAGTACCAACGTTAACGCAAAACCTAACCCAGTCACATTGAGAACGCCGATCACAAAACCGGCGGCTGCAACCACCAGTATTAATTCAACCATATTGATACCCGTGTCGATAAACACATTCCGTAAGGTTTTAAAGGATAGTTTTTTACCTCGGTAGCCACGCGCGAACCCAACAACTACGATGGCGATCGAGGCAAACAATGCCGAATCCTCAGGATCCAATCGCCAGATAAATAATGCTCCTAATAGTGTTGCAAACGGAATGGCGAAATGCCAACCATCCCGCATGACCTCAACAACCGTTAAACCTTCCTCTTCAGCAGAAGAAATCGCATCTCGGCCAGCAATCAAGTCCACTTGCATAAAGACACTGAAGTAGTAAAGCACCGCAGGTACTAACGCTGCTGTGGCAACGGTGAGATAAGAGATTTCTAAAAACTCCGCCATTAGAAAGGCCGCGGCTCCCATAATGGGTGGGGTAAGCTGACCACCAGTGGAGGCCACCGATTCTATTGCCCCGGCATCTCGCTTGGAATATCCCACACGTTGCATTAAAGGAATGGTGACCACGCCGGTGGTAACAACATTAGATACAGCGCTACCAGAGATCGAACCAAATAATGCTGAACCCACCACAGAAATTTTAGCGGCACCTCCGCGGCTACGACCAGTGGCAGCCATCGCCAAGTCCGTAAAGAAAGCACCTCCTCCTGCTGCAAACAACAATTGACCAAAAAAGACAAACAACAAAACAATGATAGTACCTACCGCCAGTGGAGTAGAGAACACTGCACTGGGATCGAACCCCACATATTGAACCAGTCGTTCAACGCTGAGCTCTTTACCGATGAGTCGCCCCGGCACTTTATCAGCAATAAGTGCGTACAGTAGAAACACACCCACAATGGAATACAACATTAAACCGGCTCGCCGTCGAATACCCTCCATTACGGTCAGAGTAACCACCGCTCCAATCACCGTGATCTGCCAAGGACGATAGGCTTGCTCCTCCAACAACCACGAAAAATCCCAAGCGGCGTACATAAGTGTAAAAAAGGCTACGCAGGCTATTACGCCATCAAATAATCCAACCTGGTTCTTAACTCTTCCTTTAAAGTCGAAACGCAAAAAGGCAATAACCAACGCCAGACCCAATTGAAAAGCCATATACTGTTGGGACAAAAGCGCGATGCCCATTCGTGTGGGGGCTTCTATATTCCAAAGAATACAAGCGACACACATGATTATTGCGAGTCCAGCGACGAGAATTCCTGTCTCGTTGCGAACCGATGCTCCATCCGTCATGCAAACTACTCTTAGTAAAAAGTATCTAAGCTACTGATAAAATACTGCAGCTTCACTTACATCACAAGTGGTTAAAGCAATCGGTCCAAGACTCAACTCCGTGATAACACCCACTTGACAGTGGCTACTTCTACGAGAACCGGGATATGATCATTAACAGCACTGTAGGTTTCGGATACCGCACCGCTCCCTAGCGACTCGATCCGGTATGATGGGGTCGACAATATGCTCTGTGATACCAGTAGATGGAAGTAGCTCAGACATTTGTAAAATTTGACCAAGGGAGAATAACGTGAATCGAATAGACGCTTTGCACGGTGCACTGGCAGCAGACGCTGCATCCATGGGCTTGCACTGGATGTACGATCACCAACAACTCGATGCCATCGAAGCTGGTGGAGATGTGTTATTCAGACAACCCGACGCCAACGCGTACGACGGGAAAAAGGCGTATTTCGCTCATGCCGCTAAGCGGAGCGGAGACTACTCCCAGTATGGCCAATCAGCTAGTATTGCGGCGAAAGTTATTGCCACTCACGGCGCATATGATACCAATCAACACAGAGCACTATTCTTTGACACGTTTGGCCCCTGTGGCAGTTACCACGGATTTGCTGATAAGCCAACCAAAGCACTGATAGCCAAAATGATTGTCGAAGGTGATGCAATATCCGATCAATCCGGAAGCGATGATGATCAACTACCTGCACTGAGTGTCGTGCCAGCACTATTTTTCAACGCCTGTGATGAAAATGATCTTACAGCAGCGGTTTCGGTGACTTCGACCAACGCTACCGCCATCGAAGGAGCCCAAGTGTTACATCGGTGCCTAAGCCTGATCAACTCTGGCGAATCGCTTCAGTCCGCTCTAAAAACATCTGCAGAAAATGCCAACGGAGAGTTACAACCGCTTTTGCAAGAAGCCATTGATAGGCCTTACGACTTTCGCGCTGCTGCAATTCATTTTGGACTGCCTTGCCATATGACCCAAGGCTTGCCAATAGCCTGGCATTTGCTATACCACGCATCCGATTTCGAATCTGTGGTTAGAGACAACGTACGTTGTGGCGGAGATTGTTGTGGCAGAGCCATGGCAGTTGGCTCTATCGCCGGATTGGTATTTGGCGTGCCCGTAAATATCAAGCGCAGGGTGAACGATGCTAGCTTGTTGCCGTGAATGAACATCGAATCCTTGTCCACGGAGGTAATTAACTATTCGGAACTGTCTACATGAATAGGAATACCGACGATTTTTCTAATCAGGCCGCCGTTGTCACTGGTGGTTGCAACGGCATTGGGGCCGCGGTGGCGCAACGTATCTCATGTTCAGGATGTGAATTTAGGCGGCACCTTTCACTGTTGCAAATCAGTGATTCCCGGGATGATTGGACGTGATGGTTAACAATCAGAGCAACAGCCTAATAAATACAGGAAGAATTAGATGATCATTCAGAGCATAAACCCAATCGGAACCTACTTAGCGTTTATACTTTTTCAGTAACTAAAGGGAGGATTGCATGTCGGATTCCACTGTAGTCATAGCTGGCACGTTTGATACCAAATCGCACGAGCTGAACTATCTCAAAGAAACAATCTCTGCCGCCGGTGTTGAAGTAAAAACCGTGGATCTATCAACATCCAACAATTCTGAATCTAGTGGCGATGTATCTCCTTATGACATAGCGGCCTTCCATCCAAATGGCGCTGATGCGGTGTTTACCGGCGATCGTGGCACAGCGGTAGCCGCGATGGCAGATGCCTTCAAATTGTGGACACAGAAAAATACCGCCTCCATCAGAGGGATGATCTCCGCTGGTGGCTCTGGTGGTACCGCGCTCGTTACCCCTGCGCTGCAAACGCTACCCATTGGCGTACCCAAAATTATGGTGTCGACTGTGGCGTCGGGCAACGTGGAACCCTACGTCGGCCCAAGCGATATCATGATGATGTATTCGGTCACCGACGTTCAAGGGCTAAACACCATCTCCCGCAGAGTGTTAGGGAATGCCGCCGCTGCGATGGCTGGCGCTGCTCTTTACGCGCCCGTGGTTACCAAGGACGCCGATGAAAAACCCGGTCTGGGTATGACGATGTTTGGAGTCACCACCGCGGCTGTTCAATCCGTTCTCGGTAAACTCGAGAACGAATACGAACCGTTTGTGTTTCATGCCACCGGCGTTGGCGGACGATCCATGGAAAAACTTGCCGATGGTGGATTTTTTAAGGCCGTGATCGATTTAACCACCACCGAAGTGTGCGACATGCTCTTTGACGGCGTATTTGCCGCCGATGAAGATCGTTTCGGTGCGATCATCCGGCAAAAAATTCCCTACGTCGGTTCAGTCGGCGCACTTGATATGGTTAACTTTGGAGCGCCACCCACCGTTCCGGCAAAATATGCAGACCGTCTCTTTTATGAGCACAATCCTCAAGTAACCCTGATGCGTACTACCCCATCGGAAAACGCGCAAAGGGGAGAATGGATTGCCAGTAGACTGAACGAGATGGAGGGACCTGTACGTTTCTTACTACCACACGGTGGGGTATCCGCATTAGATGCACCCGACATGCCATTTAACGATGACGATGCGCGAGCCAGTTTGTTCGAGTCTCTTAAACAGCAATTCACCAGGAGTAGTAACCGACAATTAATTGAAATACCCCATCATATAAACTCACCAGAGTTTAGCGATGCGGTAGTGTCAGCATTACAAGATATAACCTAACAAGAGCCCAAAAAATGCCAGCTATAGAAAGACAAACACTATTAAAAAAACTCAACCAACTAAAAGCCGATGGTATACCGATTGTCGGCGGTGGCGCTGGCACCGGCTTATCAGCCAAGTGTGAGGAAGAAGGCGGCATTGATCTTATCGTTATCTACAACTCCGGACGCTATCGCATGGCTGGGCGCGGTTCACTTTCAGGGTTACTTGCTTACGGCAATGCTAACGAGATTGTTAAAGAGATGGCCAGCGAGGTGATACCGGTCACCAAATCAACACCTGTACTCGCCGGCGTTAATGGCACAGATCCGTTTTGTAACTTCGATATGTTTTTAGATGATCTTCAACGACTTGGGTTCTCAGGAATTCAAAACTTCCCCACGGTGGGTTTAATTGACGGGAATTTTCGCGCCAATCTTGAAGAAACTGGAATGTCTTATGCCCAGGAAGTAGATGTTATTCGACTGGCAAACGAAAAAAATATGTTTACCACGCCTTATGTATTTAGCGATGCCGATGCCATAGCCATGGCTGAAGCTGGTGCCGACATTATTGTGTGTCATTTGGGGCTAACCACCGGAGGTAATATCGGCGCAGAAACGGCTGTAACTCTGGACGATTGTGTCGAAAAAATTGATCAGTGGTCAGCCGCCGCTTTGTCAGTGAATCCGGACGCCATCGTTTTATGTCACGGTGGCCCGATAGCGATGCCTGAAGATGCCGAATACATTCTCAAGCGCACCAAAAATTGTCATGGCTTTTACGGCGCGTCTTCAATGGAGCGTCTACCTACTGAAGTAGCCCTGGT
>JAHQVR010000209.1 GCA_019634245.1 Gammaproteobacteria bacterium | reverse complement strand
GTATCGTGCTACGCACCATCATCAAAGATTCCCACAAAAGGTGAGCACAATGAAGAAATACTAAAGTGGCTAGAATCGATCTGAAGACTATCAAACAGATTTAGATGTGAATTGGCCTAGTGGCAGTTCAATAGAGAATGAACGGTCAATCTGCCGGCAGACCGGCAGTGACCCGGTAATTGGGCCGCTCACTACCGAGCGGCCCAATGAGCAAAGCTTACGCTTGCAAATCAAACCGATCTGCATTCATCACTTTGGTCCAAGCGGCGACAAAGTCACGAACAAACTTTTCGCTGTTGTCATCCTGAGCATAGACTTCAGCATAACCACGCAGTATTGAGTTAGACCCAAACACTAGATCAGCACTGGTGGCTGTCCACTTCACGTTCCCACTGCTTCGATCTCGAATCTCATAAGATGCATCAGATTCAACCGGGTGCCAGCTATGACTCATATCGGTCAGATTGACAAAGAAATCATTGGTTAGCTGACCTTCGCGATCTGTAAACACACCGTGTTTTGAACCGCCGTGGTTCGTACCCACGACACGCATACCACCGACGAGCACGGTCATTTCAGCAGCGGTTATTCCCAGTAGTTGTGCACGATCGAGCATTAACTCTTCTGGGCCTACAGCGTACTGTTCTTTCTGGAAGTTTCGAAAACCGTCCGCAAGCGGCTCAAGTACTGAAAAGCTCTCTGCATCAGTCATCTCGGCAGTAGCATCGCCACGGCCAGGTGTGAATGGCACAGCCACACTATGGCCTGCGGCCTTGATCGATTGCTCAAGACCAACGTTACCAGCCAACACAATCACATCAGCAATCGAAGCACCAGCATCAGAAGCAATAGGCTCAAGGGCACTCAGTACCTTACTTAAACGTTGGGGTTCGTTCGCCACCCAATCTTTTTGCGGGGCTAAACGAATTCGCGCTCCGTTGGCACCCCCACGCTTATCAGAACCCCGAAACGTTCGAGCGCTATCCCACGCTGTTGCGATCATGTCCGCTGCAGACAAACCAGCACCGGCAATTTTCGCCTTGACAGCATCAACATCATAAGCAGTTGATCCTGCTGGAACTGGATCTTGCCAAATAAGATCTTCGGCCGGAACGTCGGGCCCAAGGTAGTTCGGTCTTGGCCCCATGTCACGATGCGTCAGTTTGAACCAAGCTCGGGCAAAAGTATCGGCGAAATAATCCGGATCGGCCATGAACTTTTGGCAGATTTCGTTATAGATTGGATCAACCTTCATCGCCATATCCGCATCGGTCATCATAGGGTCATGATGAATAGCTGGATCAGTGGCATCGACAGGTTTTTTGTCTTCAGGCATGTCTACAGGTCGCCACTGATTAGCGCCTGCCGGGGACTTCGTTTGTTCCCACTCGTAGTTAAACAAGTAGTCGAAGTAGCCCATATCCCACTTGGTGGGATTAGCCGTCCAAGCACCTTCGATACCCGAAGTAAACGCATTTGTTGCCTTTGCCTCATGCCCTGGGTTAGCCCAACCTAAGCCTTGCGCTTCAACACCAGTAGCTTCGGGTTCAGCACCAATGCTATCGTGCGCACCGCCACCATGGGCTTTACCCACGGTATGACCACCACAAGTCAAAGCGGCAGTCTCTTCATCGTTCATAGCCATTCGCGCAAAGGTTTCCCGTACATGCTTCGCTGTGCGAGCAGGATCGGATACACCATTAACACCTTCTGGGTTCACATAGATAAGCCCCATGTGCACAGAGGCTAAAGGGTTGTACATAGTGGAAGGTTCATCAAGATCTTCGTAGCGGTTCGCACTATCTGCAAGCCACTCATCTTCAAAACCCCAATTCACATCTGTTTCTGGCCCCCAGATGTCTTCTCGACCAAAGCCAAAACCAAATGTTTTTAGCCCCATGGATTCATAAGCCATGTTGCCAGCCAAAATGATTAAATCCGCCCATGACAATGCATTGCCATACTTTTTCTTAACCGGCCACAACAGACGTCGAGCCTTATCCAGGCTGGCATTATCCGGCCAGGAATTCAGCGGTGCGAAACGGATGTTGCCCGAACCGGCACCCCCTCGCCCATCACCCATACGATAAGAGCCTGCTGAATGCCAGGCCAGACGAATCATCAAACCACCGTAATGCCCCCAGTCCGCAGGCCACCATTCCTGGCTCTCTGTCATCAATGCTTTAACATCAGCTTTCACTGACGCATGATCAAGGGCTTTTACCGCAGCACGATGATCGTAGTCTGGATCCATTGGATTGGTACGCGCACCATGCTGATGCAAAATATCCAAATTCAGAGATTTTGGCCACCATTTGGTCACAGGTTTGTCGAGTGACGTATTGCCACCATGTGCGAAGGGACACCCCCCTTTAACTTCGACGTTCATTAATGCTCCTAATTGTGTTGTTCGTGAATAACGTTTAATTAATGCTAATTAGAAATCGCTTGCTACGATTTTTAGTTGTTGTCATTAAGGGTTGACTGGCACGCCGGACAAACACCCCAATAAGTTACCTCGGCTTCGTCGATCTGATAACCGTGATCATGCTGGGCTTCCAAGCACGGTGCCGAACCCACAGCACAATCGATGTCCACCAATTGCGAACATTCTCGACAAACCAGATGATGGTGATTGTCAATACGATGTTCGTAACGAGCGGCCGAACCCGCCGGTTGAATTCGACGAATAATTCCCTGCTCACACATCACATTCAGCGCATCGTAGACCGCCTGCCGCGAGATCACTCCAAGCTCGTTTTGCACGGTTTGGTAGACATCGTCTGCCATTGCATGAGGAGAGGATTCAACCGCTTGGTATACCGCCAACCGCTGCGCAGTTACCTGGAGCCCTGCCAGCTTTAGAGCCTCGGCGATATCCGACCGTGTGTGAACAGTCTCACTAGTTTTCATTAGAGTATATTAATTCCAATTCTGTACTCAGTCAAGAATTAGATATACTCGCCTTGTCAATCTAGCTCCACGGGCGTTGACCCTATTGCCATATTCACCCACAGTGGAAGACGCGCCGAGTAAGAGGAGAAGAATTTAGGCTGATTTTCGATGGTTCCCGAGTTCAGATTGCTGGCTCAACCATTCTTGAGCACTGTCAACATCCATAGGCCGGGAGAGTAAATAGCCTTGTAGGACATCGCATTTCTTTTCTTGCAAATAGTATTTTTCGGACTCTGTTTCAACCCCTTCGGCTACAGTTTCCAGATTGAGCTCTTGAGCCATACTGAGCACGGCAGATACAATACTGCTGTTGCCAGACAATGTGTGCACATTGGTTACAAAACTTCTATCGAGTTTAATGGTATCGATGGGTAGGGAAGCCAAAGAGGCTAGTGAAGAGTAACCTGTGCCAAAATCATCCAGAGCGATTCTGACATTCAAATCGCGAATATTCTGAATAGTCTCGACCACTTGCATTGGTGCCTCCATAATGCAGCTCTCAGTTATCTCAAGTTCCAATACGTGTGCAGGCATTTCATATTTTTTAACGACCGAAGACACCTGATCTGTTATATCCGCCTGCGAGAGCTGCCGCTGTGATACGTTCACTGCGATACGGGAAGGCGCCACACCCGCATCTGACCAAATATTCCATTGTCGACAGGCTTCGTTTAGAACCCAGTGGCCAATGGTGCCGATCAGTCCGAATTCCTCTGCGATGGGAATGAATACATCAGGAGGAATATTGCCCTTCTCTGGATGTGTCCAGCGCAGTAGAGCCTCCAAGCCGAGAGTTTTATTAGTGTAGGCGCAGACCTGTGGTTGATACACTAAATGCAACTCATTGTTATCAATTGCTGTTCTTAAGGCATATTCAAGCTGCGCTTTCTCTGTGACTTCATTTGCCATGTCATAACAAAACAAGCAATAACCATTTTTGTTGCCGAGTTTAATGTTGTACATCGCTGTATCAGCACTTTTTAATATTTCTCCACCATTTCGCCCATGCTCCGGATAGATGGCCATGCCAATGCTAATATTTACCCGAAACTGCTGCTTGCCAACCAAGATAGGTTCTCTTAACGATTGCTGCAATGCCAACGCGATTCCGTTGACTTCTTCTTCATCGCGAATGTTCGAAATAAATGTAACGAATTCGTCCCCTCCGAAGCGGCTGACTATATTAGAAGAACTCAAATCTTTCTCTGCAGAAATCTCATCGATGGTGCTTGAAAGCCTTTTTCCGACTTGAGAAATAAACGCATCACCGCACTCATGTCCAAGTAAATCATTGATCCTTTTGAAATCATCCACATCGATAAAGAAAACCGCTATTTGCGATTGTGAATTGGACTCGTTATCGCGTTCGATTACCTCGTCCAGCTTTTCGAGAAAGCATCTTCGATTAGCTAGCCCAGTTAAGCTATCCACATAGGCAAGCTGTTCAATTTTTTGATGCGAGTGGGTAATCTCAGCAATCGATGCATTCAGCTTCTCACTCATCTCATAAAAGGACGCTTGAAGCAATCCTATTTCGTCCTTCCGGATCACAGACACCTGTTCAATCGATTCCCCATTACCAATAGACTTGGCAGCGATTTGTAGTTGACCAATGGGTGAAAGGATCATTCGGTTGATTAGAATCCACAATATCGCTGAAGTAATGAACATAGCAGACAAGGTTATTGCTAAAACCATCGGTGCAATTTCCTGGTGCGCAACTTTGAATACTTCGTGAGGAAGTACACCAGTAAAGTTAAGGTTAAATCGTAAATTTTCGGTGTGTGCAAGGGCCTTGGATCCTTCAAAGTCCGGCACCATAATCATTCCGTGATTAGCGTCGTGCATGTTGTGAGAAAAATGCTGCTTTGGGGGCTGTTTTAGTAATATGTCTGCAGACTCAATCTTCTTACCAATCTGAGATTTATCAATGGTAAATAATTGTTGACCAAGATCATCGACAAAAAATAGCCTACCCCGGCTACTAACTTGAAGCTGTGAAAAATCTCTGTCCAAGTGCTGAGTATCGATGGTGACGAGTAAAAGATCAGACGGTGAGGATTGCTCACTCGGTGAGCCTTTGGCCAAGCTTGAATTTTCAATCGTCTGTCCAAGTACTAAAAACGAAGATTCGATTTGCTGATCGAAGAGAAAAGCTCCTACACGTGACTCGCCACTCTCTAACAAATCTTCACAGAGTTTGCTTATGCCAGGGTGCGAGCCCTCACCAAGCTTCATCGCTGGCTCGACACATCCACCTTTTTCGGAGGTCTGGAAAATTTGCACACTTAGAAATTCTGGAAATTGCCTTTGGAAACTGGCAATAAACGTTCTGGCTGCCTGAACTTTTGGAATTTTTGTTGAGAAGGCTAGGCCCTCAGTCAACGGTCGCTGAACTTCTTTGGCCTCGGAGAGCAGCGCTGTTTTGGTCTCAAATCTCTCTAAAAAAGACATGACCCGCAAGGCTGCTTGGTCTTTCGAGAGCTGCATTTCTCTGACGATTTCGTGCTCTCTTTCGTTACCTAATTTAGCGTAGGTGACATAGCCGAGACACATCGTCGAAAGGGCAATAACAGGCACCACCCCCAGTAGCACCTTTCCTTTAAGGTTCATAATCTTCCGTGATTCTCCACTGCTAAATACAATGGCGGCAAAGTCGTTGCCGAATGAAATAGATTCAGCCGATATTAATTTGACTTGGTCGCCAAAAAATCTGTGAATTCTACCGTTTGTGCGAATCTGGCACCAAATACCGGGGAACACACCTGTTGATGATGCAGGTGGTTGGTCGACTGGCGGTGTGCAACAATCACCAATTTCCCACTGAAATCAGTCGCTCCATCCACTCATTGTCTCACTACAATCGCCCTTGAAAACTTGTTAGACAGTGCAGAACATTAAAACGACTGGGCTCTTGTATTCCCAGTCGCCTACTCTCAATTTTCGTCCACCATGTATTCAGATTGTCGCAGCCCAATAACTCCAGCGCTAAACCGTTGTTACTCAATGTATTAATTTGTGTTGACTGGATTATGATCTATGCTCATCAATGTCTCGACTTAACAAATCTTCATTGCCGATTATGTCCGACATGGACAGTTAAAATCCACAACCCACCTCAGCAGAAAATAGACGAATGTCCACGAGTGCTACCGAAAAATCCATTGTTCAGTGGATTGAAGAGAGAACCGGAAACCTGTTTGGATTCCGACTCACTCCCACTACTCAGCAAGACATTATCGACGCCACAGCACTAGCCATTGGGCAAAAACAACAGCTAGTAATTGCTCATCAAAATCTACACGGCCTGTATATGGCTTTAACAAATGATTCCTTTCGCACTCTCCATTGTCAGCCTCAAACATTAATTCATATTGACGGCTTTCCTATCGTCTATCTGGCGTGGCTAAACAATCTTCGGCATACCAAAATGGCTCACCGCACCGCGATTCATGATTGGTTACCACATTATGCGCGTGCCGCCTCCCACCAGCAGTGGAAGATCTACTGCCTAGGCTCCAGCCCCACTGTGAACGCAAGAGCGGTTTCGGCACTCGCCGAACTAGCGCCACAGGCAGTTTTTAAAGGGCATAGCGGTTTTTTCGATGCAACCGGTGGTAGTGCAGAAAATAAGGCAGTAATAGATGACATTGTCGATTTCGACGCAGATATTGTTTTGGTGGGTATGGGTATGGGACGCCAGGAACAGTGGATATTGAATAACCTAGACCAGCTTAATCCGCGTTGTGTAGTGGCGGTCGGCGCCTGTCTTGAATATATGGCAGGTGAAATGAGCATGAGCCCAAGATGGTTCGGCCCGTTTGGTCTTGAAATGGTATGGCGGCTTGCCAGTCATCCGCGACGTTACGCACATCGCTATCTCGTCGAACCCTGGCTGCTTTTGGGGTTACTCATTAAAAGTGGTCGCTTATTCGGACGTCACTCTTAATTAATAGCCCCAGTATTCACATTGCTCGGATGTGTCACCACTGAATACGCAACAACCACTCTTCACAATGCGCTGTCCTCCATCTTAGGCATACCCAACCGTTACTGACAGTTGAGTTTTCAATAGTTTTCACTTAACAACGTTCTGTTCATGTGACATTTACAGTTCAACGACTAGTCTCCATAGATCACTAGCTCAATATTGGAATGAAAATGAAGGTGATTGTTACAGGAGGTGACGGTTTTTGCGGCTGGCCTACCTCTCTCCATCTTTCCAATGCTGGGCATGAAGTCCTTATCATAGACAACCTGTCTAGACGGTCGATCTCCCAGACACTGCGATACGAATCTCTGACCGAATTGCATTCCATCCGCAGGCGTATTGAAAAATGGCATGAACTGACTGGAAAACGCATTCAGTTCCGAAAGATTGACATTGCCTATGAATTCGAGTCTTTAGCGCAGACCGTGGCTGCGTTTGATCCTGACAGTATCGTACATCTAGCAGCACAACGATCAGCCCCCTATTCAATGATGTCAGTTGAAAGCGGGAATTACACATTGAGCAACAACATCCTTTCTGCAAACAATGTTCTGCGCGCTATTGAACAGCATAACCGCGATATCAAACTGGTACACCTCGGATCCATTGGGGTTTATGGCTACGAAGACAGAGCATTTGAAATTCCAGAGGGAAAGTCCGAATACACCGCTGTCGACAGCAACAACGAAAGTTACACCGTCCAGGGACAGATCCCCTTTAACCCAACGTCCCTTTATCACCTTTCAAAGTCACAAATAACCGGCTTACTCAACTATTACACCCAATGCTTTGGTCTCAATATTACCGACCTGTATCAAGGCATTGTTTGGGGTACCCAGACAGCCGAAACCAACAGTTGCAAAGAACTCTCAAACAGATTCGACTACGACGAAATCTACGGAACTGTGCTCAATCGGTTTGTCGTACAGGCCCAGTTGGGATTACCCATCAGTGTCTATGGTAAGGGGCAGCAAACACGGGCATTTATACACATCCAAGATACGGTTAAATGCATTGAAACCGCGGTAAATAATGGTGCATCCCAGAAAAACGAGGTTGAGGTCATTCATCAAATCTCAGAAACACGTACTGTGAAATCGGTTGCAGACCATGTGTCCAGGCTTCTTAACGGTACGATTAACCACATCGTCAATCCGCGGGAAGAGCTCGAAGAGCATCGATACAGACTAGCGAGCAAGAAGTTTAAAGAACTCGGAATGGATAATCTGAGCACGCTGGCTGATGATTTACTGGATGAAATCCAATCTGTAGCCAGTAAAAACCTACACAGAATTGACACTACCTGCATTGCCCCTAAGGTAAATTGGGGCAAGGTTGCCAGAAGTTCAACCAGAAAAACCATGGCGAACGTAGCCTAAAGCCCACCATTTTTGTTGACCGAGGTCGGATAATCCCATCCGATTAGCGGTGCAAATTACCCAAGGTGATGTTTCAGCGCCCTTTAGTGATCTAACGGGCGCGGATTGTACTATCTTCATGATGGTTGGTTAACAACCTACTGACCTACTCGGCAAAGCAACTCGCCTCCAGCCATTTGAAAAAGCGTTAAGCATATCGTGAATAATGATCCTTTAATTGACAGCCCGAGCCGAAAAGCGGAGTCGATTCCGGTTGAAATAAGGGGCTCACTTGCGGCCAACGATCCCGCCACGTTGCCGCCAATTGTCGGTCTGAACGCCGCGGTAAAAAGGCTGTTCGATTTTTCAGTGGGGAGCATCGCAGTGTTGCTGCTGATACCGTTGTTTATCGTGGTTTCAATTGCTATAAAGCTGGGTAGCACCGGCCCGGCTTTGTTCTATCAGCAACGACGGGGACGCAACGGAGAATTTATTGCGGTTTACAAATTCCGCACCATGTATCAAAACTACAGCACACCGCTACCCACGGCGAGCTCCTTTATTCAAACTCGCAAGGATGATCCGCGCGTTACACGCATCGGGGCCTTTTTGCGTAAAACTAGCCTTGATGAATTGCCCCAACTAATTAACGTAATCCAGGGCTCGATGTCACTGGTGGGTCCGCGTCCACACCCCATGCCACTGGACGATCAGTACAAACACATCATTCCTGCGTTGGACTCTCGATATATCGTGAAGCCAGGTTTAACCGGCTGGGCTCAGGTCAATGGATTTCGCGGGGAAACGGCACGCCTCGAAGACATGGTCGCACGCGTTGAACACGACCGATATTACATCAAACACTGGACTCTCTGGCTCGACATAAAAATCATAGCCATTACCGCCTTCAAAGGCTGGACACACCGCAACGCCTACTGACAAGTTTTTCGGCGGTTCAAGTAACATTCGTTTAGCACTCTGCGTTCCCCCACAGGTAGCGATTCGGCGAGCCTATTTCTCTCAATAGCTTGGGCTGAGGTTCAACATTATGCGACGAGGGGCGATTCAGCTATTGACTAAGGGCGAGGCTTTATCCCTGTCTTTTGATGCTGTGGTGCCACCCGCTTAGCCACTCTATCTTTTCAGCCGGAGATGAGGTCAACGTTTATCTTTGGCGCAATGGCGCTAGCGGCAGGAATTCCGATAACCTGGATTGCGGGTAGAATGCGGTGCTGTATGACGATCTTGTCTGGGCACGTTCTAGCCAATCGGTCACGAGAGGAAAATGGTTACTCCACATACTCGCAAACCCCAGATCGTCCATTCTATCTATCAACGGTAGAACGATGATATCCGCTAAGCCAAACACAGCACCCGAAATCCAGTGTTGATTAGAGAGTCTGGATTCCATGCGAGCAAGCGTTGATCGAAACTGATCAAGTGCTGCATCCACCTCAGTATCATTAAACCCCGCACGACCCATTCGTTCATAGAACCGTTTTCTTATCGGACGGATATCGGCTTGCTCACGCTGAAATGCATCATCGTCCGAATCTTTGTAACGCGGCAGAAAAGCCATATTAAAAGAAGGCACGCGTACTGCAGCGGTAGGTACTTCATCAAAATAGCGCACCCAAGCTCTGACGGTGGCTCGCTCTATAGGGTCGGCAGGCATCATTGGTGTATGGGGAAAAACTTCATCCAGATACTCGCATATGACCCCAGAGTCGATTATCACCGCGTTATCGTGAACCAATGTGGGCACCACTCCATTGGGATTGAGCTTTAAATAGTCATTCGATAAATGTTCGTTGGTGGCAAGATTGATTAGTTCGCTTTCCCAACCCAGGGCCTTCTCAGCGAGGCAAAGACGAACTTTCTGACTGCAGGTGGAGTGATTGGCGTGATACAGTTTAAGCATAATTTACACCTTGGCGATCGACCTGATTAGCGTTATCGCCTACAGAGCCACAATTACTGTTATCAGGCAGTTGTGTCATAACCCAATGTTTAACCAGTACCGTATGTCCATATGATCTATGACAGAGCCAGTGTATAAATCTCATCAAGACTATAATGAACGCTACAAAACATACCTGAAATGAATTTAAAGGTCTCTATTTTTTCGAACGCTGGCACAGTGCCAATAGAAATTGCAAATCGCGAAGGATTTTTCGCACAACACGGCTTATCCGTCGACATTGAACCGACTACCAGTTCCATTCAGCAGATGACCGGACTCATCGATGGCCGATACCATATCGCTGCCACCGCAATAGATAATGTTATTGCATACAATTGTGGGCAAGGCGCAGCTCCTACTGAAAATCGCTCAGAATTAAAAGTGTTCTTAGGTAGTGCAACTTATACACTCCCGCTTGTGGTCGCACCTCATATCAGCACATTTTCCGACCTAAAAGGCTCAACGATTGCCGTCGATGCTATCGATACAGGTTTTGCCTTTCTGCTACGCGAGATGCTTGAGATGAACGGTCTATCGCCGGAAACCTACGACTTTCGTTCCATCGGTGCTCCTAAAGAGCGCTGGTTGGCTTTGAAAAGTAATGTTGCTGATGCGGCACTACTTAATGCCCACTTCGAAGCCCAAGCACACCAGCAGAAATACAAGACACTATTAAGTGACCCCAATCCTTGGGATAACTATCAAGGCAATACCTTTTGCGCTGGGCGTGAATTCTTAAACGATGGACCGGTTGAAGCATTTACTTCCGCGATGCTGCAGAGTGTTGAATTCACTAAGAATCCAATAAATGCAACTGTGGTAGCAGCAGCTCTGACCCATCATCTAGGTGATTTAGAGCCTCAAGCCGCGCTGGATGTAGCGAACTCTCTTCAGGGTAAACAATCTATTTTGATCGATGGCCTGCCTGTATCACGAAGTGGTATCGCGACGGTTCTACATTTACGTGAAAAATACACCTCTACCGAATTGAACCTGACCGTCGAAGATTTGTGCGATCCCCGCACAACCATCGCGATGTAAACAGGACCAAAAAACATTCTCAGCATGGTTGAAGCCTAAAAATATCGATAAAAATCTTGCAATGTAGTCTTATATCGATATTATATAAATACCACAAATCGTTTCACCGGTTAGTGCAGATGGAAAGATTAGGTTCTAACGGTGAACTGTCACTGGGAGGAATTTATGAAACTGATATTGAAACTAACGGCACTGGCACTCTTCACTCTTGCGTCGAGTATGGTCAGCGCGCAAGAAAAGTTGCGCATTGGCACGGCTAGTTTGGGCGGCGCGTATTACCCAATGGGCCAGGCCATTAGCAACATGGTGATTAAACACGCCGAAGGCTATGAAATGGTACCCATCGTTACCGGTGGTGGTGCCGAAAATCCGCGTCTGGTTGACTCAGGCGAAGTCGATCTAGGCATCGCACCGGCCAGCTTAAGTTTTCTCGCAGTCAGCGGCAAAGGCCCGTACAAAGAGCCACTCAATATCACTGCTATGGGCACACTGCATTCGAGCATATTGCACATGGTAACGCTGCCTGGCTCTGGTATTGATTCTATTGAAGACTTAAAAGGTAAACGTGTAGCGATCGGGCCCGCCGGAGGCGGCACGATCAGTATTATGAGAAACCTCCTAACCTTGTTCGATATGAAGTTGGAAGACATGACACCCAGCTTTTTGTCTTATGCCGACGGCTTCAGTCAACTAGCAGACGGCAATGTGGATGCATCGTTTGCACTCGCAGGCTTTCCAACGTCTGCAGTAATGCAAACTGGCGCAACCAAAGAACTTAAGTTCTTGGAACTCAGCGATGAGAAAATGGATGAGCTGACCGGTAAATTTCCCTACTACTCCAATGTTAAGGTACCGGCAAATGTCTATAAAACAGACAATGATATCACCGTGATCGGTTCTGCGAATATGCTGATTGCTTCAGGTGATATGGATGAAGCAAGAGCAACGACTCTACTTACGGCCATCTATGGAAACTTGGACGACCTGATTGCCGAAAACGCATTGGCAAAACAAATCGTGCCTGCGAATTCGTTGGAATTACCAATACCGCTACACCCCGCTGCAAAGAATTACTTCGAATCCCTGCAGTGAAACTCATGCACCTGTGACATCCGGATGCAGAGCATAGGTCGGCGCCCATGGGGTGCCGACGGTTTCCAATATCTATGACACCGAAGGGCTGGCAATGACAGGTGTCCAGAAGCTGATGAACCGACTAGTATCGGTCATTGCCATTGGTCTAAGTCTTTGGCATCTGTCTATAGTGGCCGGCTTCGGAAGCTATTCCACCATGGATGTTCGCAGCATTCACCTTACTGTGATGCTGGTTTTAGTTTTTCTGGTTGCAAAGAAAAACCTCCTACCAACTTCCGATAGTAAAACCGACGCTACGCCGCCACGAGAGACGCTCGGCCTGGGAGTTCGCTTGACGCTGGCGCTCCTTTCGTTAGCGGCGGGTGTGTACACCTATCTTCGCTGGAAACCCATCGCTTTCAGCGGTGGCGTAACAAACGAGTTCGATGCCTGGGTCGGCATGCTACTAATTGTGCTTGTGTTGCTCGCAGTGATTAGGCGTATTGGTTTATTGCTCAGTTTGATTGCAGTCATTTTTCTTTTATATCCGTTGGCGGCACCTTATCTTCCCGATGTTATTTCTGGCCGAGGATATAGCCTAGAGCGTGTGGCGATTTTTATGGCAACCGGTACCGAAGGCATCTTCGGTATTCCGCTTGGTGTATCCGCTTCGTACATCATCATTTTTACCATTTTCGGCGCGTTTCTAAACAACTTCGGGGCCGGTGAATTTTTTTTTCGTCTGGCTAGCTTGGCCACACGAGGAACCCGAGCGGCATCAGCCAAGACAGCGGTGATTTTTAGCACATTGCTTGGAATGATTTCCGGCTCCGCTGCAGGGAATGTGGCGGTCACCGGCACGATGACCATACCGATGATGCAACGAGAAGGTTATCGCCCCAATCAAGCAGGTGCTATTGAAGCTGTAGTATCAACAGGCGGGCAAATTATGCCGCCAATCATGGGAGCCGCCGCTTTTATTATGGCAGAAATTATTGGTGTTCCTTATAGGGAGGTGATGAAAGCTGCACTTATTCCAGCACTACTTTTTTTTACGTCCATCCTTTTTATTGTTCACCTGCGCGCCTTAAAATCAGGCATGGCTGTCAGTACCGACGGCGGCCCCTCAGAATCTTTCCTCAGCATATTGATTCCAGGACTTCGGTTTATCATTCCTTTCGTACTGCTCGTGGGCATGATGATTATCGGCTACTCGCCGTTTCGCGCATCCTTTGTCGCGCTCATTGTGTTGCTAATCGGTTGTTTTTTGTTTGAATGGCGAGATTTAAAAGGTTTTGTACTGCGGGTTTTTAAATCCTTAGAAGAAGGTGCACTTGCAGGGCTGTCAATCGCTGCGGCATGCGCAGCGGCTGGCATTGTCGCAGGCGTCCTTTCCATGACCGGCCTTGGTTCGCAGATCTCCAGTGTGATCATCGGCATATCGGCTGGACAATCTCTGATCGCACTGGCCTTGACAGCGCTGATGGCCATTGTTTTGGGTATGGGCTTACCCACAACGGCGGCTTATCTGATACTTGCTACCGTCGTGGCGCCACCTTTGGTAGAGATGGGCATCCCCATCCTAACCGCGCACATGTTTGTGTTCTTTTTCGGCTGTATCTCCACCATTACACCACCGGTGGCATTGGCCTCCTATGTTGCCGCTGGTATTGCCGGTAGTGACATCAATAAGACCAGCTGGACTGCCTTTGCCTATGGGATAACCAGTTACATTTTGCCCTTTATGTTCTTCTTTGGACCAGCACTATTGATGGAAGGATCTGCCTTCGAAGTATTATCAGCAGTTGGCGTAGGTCTAGTGAGCGTCTTTTGCATTGCTTGTGCCGTGATCGGATATTTTTTAGCCCCTCTAGGCATGCTGGAAAGAATTGTCATGGCCGCAGCCGGACTGTTATTGTTGTATCAGTCCTGGTCTACAAATTTAGTTGGTTTTGCGTTAGTCATTGTCATGTTCTTCCTGATGAAACGCAAGAACTTGGTGACACCGGCTGCGCATAGTTAATCGGACTGCGAAGTATATTTTTACGAATACCCTTACTAGATGTTCTTCGATCTCTATACAGTTTCTCACTGAATCAGATTTAAACGTCAGCCGTAGAACCTCAAAGAACAAAATTCGTTCATTACTCTTTTCTTGGAATTCCCTTGGATTTATCTTTCGGCGCATCTCTTTGAGTCACTCCATCGATTAACACAAAAGCTATGACACAGGGCTCGGTTCCACGATTCGACCAGGCATGATTATTACCTCTCTGAATCAGCACATCTCCGGCCTTTAGCAACACATCGTCTTCTTCCTCATCCAACATCATCCAAATTTCCCCAGATAACACGATAGCGTAATCCAATGAATCGGTTCGATGCATAAACGGGTGCCGGGAATTTTCGACGATATTGTCACTAGCGCCCATCTCTCCGAACGCTGATTTACCATCCAGCGTTTTTAATACATCCGGATCTTCAGGTAAAAATTCAACACAACGGAAAGTGCTTCCCATAGGCGGTGGATGCAGCACGAAGTCGCCGGTACAGGTTTCCTCTGGACCATCGTACTCAGCTGGGCTACCTCGTTCGATCCAAAAATTGGTCAGACGTACGCCTGGGCGATTGGGCCGCTCCAAATACTGAGTGGCGGTTGCATCACTCACCACAATGGCCTTGCCCTTTTCATCATGACTCGTTACAACTCTGCGAAATTCTCTCGCCATGGCACTTACTCCAGTGATCTTGCTCTGATTTATGTGTATGAAAAACGTAAATTTTAAATTGTCTATCTCAAAGGAATAGAATGCCATATCATGGAGTCAGCTGACTACCTTGGATGTAAATCACTCTGTGGGCATAACTAGCAATGAAAGACCACTGGGGGTCGTTCTAATCGGTGCAGGAATGATTGCGCAACGCCATGTGGAAGCATTGTCCAACATGCAACCAAGAGCAAAGCTGTTAGCCATTGTGTCACGCCATCCAAATCGCGCGAAATATTTGGCAGAACACTATGCGGGCCCTACCCCATTGTTCACCAGTGACATCGACGCGGTCGCCCAAATGCCAAGCATACGCATCGCTATTGTTGCCACTCCACCCAGCGTACGTATTGAACTGATCAGAACGTTAGCCCAATCTGGCATACATGTGTTGCTAGAAAAACCGATTGCTCGCAACGTAGGGGAAGCGTTAGAGGTAATACAAACGTGCGAGCAAGCTGGCACGCTACTGGGCGTTTTGTTTCAACATCGAGCCCGTCACTCATCGCGTTGGGCAAAGCATAAACTGGAAAGTGGAGTTTTAGGCAGACAAGGGTACGTTGAAATACAAGCACCATTGTGGCGACCACAATCCTATTACGATGAGTTAGATCGCGGCACCTACCACCGAGACGGTGGTGGCGTGTTAATTACTCAAGCGATTCACACCATAGATTTGGCACTAAGCCTAGCAGGCCCTGTGTACCGCGTACAAGCAATGACAGCCACCACCCCGCTTCACCAAATGGAGGCCGAAGATTTTGCCGTCGCCGGTTTGCACTTCGCCTCGGGTGCGATGGGTTCCTTGGTGGCCAGCACAGCCTCGTTTCCACCCGGTGGTGACACTATCACGATACATTGTGAGCGCGGATCAATGAAACTGTGCGCTGATACTGCAGAGATTTTTTGGCGAGATGGCCGCAAAGAACGTTACCCAACCACTTCACCATCGAGCATTCAGTCTTCAGCGGAACCACCTAACGCAGCTGATCCAGCAATTTCAACCACGCCCTCAGCATCATCCAAGACACACTCAACAGCACAATCATCGACAACAGAATCAAGTGATCCTTACAAGCCGCAGTCAAAAACAGCGTTGCATCAAGCTGTGATTGAGGACTTTATTGATGCTGTGGAACAGCACTACCCTCCCCTGGTAGCCGGTCGTAGGGCACTTGCCGCACAGCAGTTGATCGAGGCGATTGAAACCTCCTCTCGCAAAGGCCAAGCGATAGTTTTGTCCCAACAAACTATGGCCGGTGATTCACCATAGCGAAGTCTCACAGTTAGATTTAACTTATCGAACCCTTTCCGATAGAGGTTCCCAAGCGAAGTTGCGCCAGTGGGTTTTTCCGAGCGAACATGCCAGGTCAGTATGATAGGGTGAGTACGAAAAAAACACCAGTACAAACAAATGAGTTCGCTACGCTTTAATACAAAAGTGAACGGCACCATTTCCTTATTTTTTTAAATTGTGCCATTCCTTACTCCAGATGCGACGATGAAAAAATGGAAACTTAATCAGCTCTTCCACAAGAAAGAGTGCAAATACCCAGGTTACAGATAACCCCAAGAACAAGACACACACCGCGGTTATGGGCACCATGAATAACCAATTCGCCGCTAGATGAATGTTCATTGACGTCTTTGTATCACCCGAGGCTCGTAACACGTTGCCACAAATTGCGTTGGACACGCGAGGAAATGGCATTATCAACAACACAGGTAAGAAACTGAATAATGCCAGTCGAGTCTCCAAGGCAAGTTCGGAGTAAATCCATCCGGTAGAGAATACAATCAACGCATAAACCATCGCAACAATGGCTGCTGCAACGAAAGCGCCCCGCCAGGCTCGGCTTAGAAATCCATCCAACGCATCAGAGGACAGAGATTTACCCAGCAACTGAGCCACTAATATTCCGGTGGCCTGCGTCCAGGTGTAACTCAGCTGTCCTGCAAGTCGAACCCAAGGCATGATCAACGTCATAGCAGCGAACTGGTAGACATTTAAATTTGAGTAGATAGCCATACACGCCTGATTCGCAAAGGTCATACTGACAAACGTAGCGGCTATGGGCCAGGAAAAACTAAACTGTTTACGCACTGAGATTGAAAGGCTTTGATCCAGCCATCCGGCTACCACAACAAACAAGCCATAGGAAGAATAAAACTTAAGCGCTAAATAGACGAATCGCATGGTCGCCCCAAGTAACGTTCCCCAGGCAGCACCCACCAGCCCCAGTTCAGGAAAACCAACCATCCCAAAAATCAGAACAGCACTGGTTAAAACATTGACCGGTGCCGATATAAGAAAACTATAAAAGGCTTGTCTGGTCTGCCCGCAACCATTGAAGTGACTGGTTAATGCGCCACTTAAAGACTCAACGAACAAAACCAGTAAAAAAACATTTAGATAGGCAGCTGCGCCATCAGCTATCTGTGTTGAATGGGCCATGGCTTCGATCAATTGTTCTCCGAAAGCCAAGATCAGGCAGATGCCGGTAACCGTAAGCGTCACGTTGATGAGCAACCCACTGTAGAAGGCTGTTTTCAGCTCCAGCGGATCTTCAGTGCCATAAGCTTGCGCAACTTTGATTTGCATCGCATTGGCAAAAGCGTTCGCACAGCCTAAGACTATGCCCAGGATGACGCCGGCAATACCAATAGATGCAACCGCTTCCTCACCTAAAAAAGAAACCAAATAGAGATCGATAATAACGATGGAAAACATCATTACGGCGCGCATAGCCATAGGCCACGACATAGCAAAAATTTCAGAGGTAGAGGGGGTTTGCGAATTGATCAGAGCGCCAGCTTTGGAATCGGTGCTCATACCGGCGAAATACCAGAAAATTCTAAACACCGAAGCGAAAAAACTGTTTGAACGCGATGACGAACCAAGTATCGCGTTAATAATTCCAAAGTGTGCCGTCCTCCAGTCGTACTATCGGATGACTGCCCGGTGTGTAGGAGTATTTTTTGGCCTCCTCTTCACTAAACTCAACCCCTAGCCCTGGGTCATCGCTAACGCTCATCATCCCTTGTTCCACTCGATGGTTGGATGGGAACAAAGCGTCACATTCAGGAGTGCCCAGCACCAGATATTCTTGTATTCCGAAATTTGGGGCCCATGTATTTAAATGCGCTTGCGCTGCCATACACAGCGGTGAGTGGCTTGGTGCACCATGGAATCCAGTGCGAACATGATGCAAAGCAGCAAAATCCACTATGCGTTTAACGTGAGTGATGCCTCCAGCGTACGTCACCGCAACGCGAATAAAATCTATAAGTTCCTGCTCTATCAGTTGCTTGCAATCCCAAATGGAATTAAATACTTCACCAATTGCGATGGGCACCGTTGACTGTTGCCGCAGATAGGTTAATGCAGCCTGGTCATCAGCAGGGGTTGGATCTTCAAGCCAGAACAATCTTACCGGCTCCACTTCTTTGGCGAACTCTGCGGCTTCACGGGGCAACAATCGGTGGTGCACGTCATGCAAAATTTTTAATTCAGGACCAAACCGGTCACGAATCTGCGACAAAGCATCAGGCATATAACGCAGATATCGCTCTGAATCCCAAATCTCTTGTTTGGGCCGTACACCGCCAAAATCGGTAATAAAATTTTTTGTATCTCCAGGATTTTCTGACACCCCGTAGCTGGGGGTTGGCATGCCGGGAATGCCGCACTGCACTCGCACCGCTTTATACCCTTGATCTCGGTGATACTCAATCGAATCCATCAGTTCTTCTAGATCAGCTCCTGTAGCATGGGCATAGACCATCGCACTATCTCGGCTCTTACCTCCGAATAGCTGATACAACGGCATGTCAGCAAGTTTTGCCTTTATGTCCCACAATGCCATATCAATGGCACCGAACGCAGCCATAGCGACAGGGCCTCGGCGAAAGTAAGCACCTCGATAAAAATACTGCCAGATGTCTTCACTGTTTCTGGGATCTCGACCGATCAAATTCGGAATCAGATAGTCTTTTAAATAATGGGCAGGCAGGGTTTCACGGTTATTGAGAGTGGCATCACCTAAGCCATAGACGCCCTGGTCGGTCATAACCTTTAGAGTGACATAGTTTTTGCCAGGCCCCCCCACAAAAACAGTCGCATCAGTGATTTTCATTTCACTGCGTATCCGCCGGTGCTTCAAAATAATCAGATTGGGTTTTCGCGATGGTGTTGATCGTGTGATCCAGTCGGGACAAGTGAAGGGCACCGACCGCTACTGCCGCTTCTGAATCTCCGGCCTGCACAGCTTCCACAATAGCTCGATGATCATCATATAACTGCGGCAGCATCTGTTCCTGGGATAAACTCAACAGGCACAGTCGATCTACTTTGGCTTTTTCTGCAGAAATTACATCGAACGCATAAGGCACACCCGCCACCTCGCATAGCTGCTGGTGGAATTCATAATCAAGTTCAGTGAATAATCGGTAGTCGTCCGCATCTCGCGCTACTTTCTGCCGGCTTAAGCAGCCAGCCAAATGCTGCACATCTGAATCATCACAACGCTTGGCTGCGCGTCGTAATACTTCAGCTTCGATAGCCATGCGGACGAAACGGGACCTTTGAATGTCTACCATTGAAAACCGTTTGACCTCCGTGGCGCGCTGGGGCCTAATATTCAACAAGTCGATAATTTCGAGCCGACTGAAGGCATCTCGTACGGGTTGCCGGGAAGTACCGAAGTGGGCCGCAACTTCCGCTTCCGAGATCTTATCTCCGGGCCGCAGACGAAGCGTTCGAATTTCCTCATACAAGTAATCGAAAATCTCGTCTACACTGGTGCGTCGATCCTGGGTTCGACCTGAGATCACCATGTCAAAACTCCCTGTATATCATCAGTTTTCCACTAGTCAATTAGATTTAATACTAGTATACTAGTTTATAGTATTGCTCGCAGCCCCTGTTTTTTAAGCGGTTGCGCCTAGCTTGGAATCAGGAGTCACAATGGCAGGCGTTCGTCTCGAAGGCATCGTCAAAGCGTATGGGTCCCTACAGGTGGTACACGGAATTGACCTGAATGTGGCGGAACAAGAGTTCGTTGTCCTGGTGGGCCCTTCTGGGTGCGGCAAGTCCACAACTCTGCGCATGATCGCAGGATTGGAAGAAATAACAGCCGGGTCTCTGTACATCAATGATCGATTGGTCAATCGGGTTGCCCCTAAAGACCGCGATGTCGCGATGGTGTTTCAGAACTACGCTCTCTACCCTCATTTAAATGTCGCTGACAATATTGCCTTTGGTCTCCGTATACGCAAAACACCTAAACCGGAAATTGCCAAATCGGTCAGTGAGGTAGCCGAAACCTTAGGCCTGACTGACTACTTGGAAAGACGACCGGCAGATTTATCCGGAGGTCAAAGACAGCGTGTTGCCATGGGTCGCGCCATAGTTCGTCATCCGCGAGTCTTTTTGTTCGACGAACCACTATCGAACTTGGACGCGAAACTGCGCACACAGATGAGAGCGGAGATCAAATTACTACACAAGCGGCTGGGTGTAACGTCGGTCTACGTCACACACGACCAGGTAGAGGCCATGACGTTAGCCGATCGTATTGTCGTCATGAATGAAGGCATTATTGAGCAAATTGGCACACCCATGGAGCTGTTCATGAACCCAGCCAACACATTCGTTGCCGGATTTATTGGCTCCCCTCCTATGAATCAGTTACATGGGTCGATTTCAACCACAGATGCCGGGTTACAAGTAAAAATTGGTGAAGTCGCTTTCGCGCTACCGGGCAACAAGGATCTCAGTGATGGTCAGCCCGTGGTAATCGGCATACGCCCGGAACATCTATCTCTTACTTCTGGGGAGCAGTCTTCTGCAATCCCCATCACGCTCAATCTGGTGGAAACCTTAGGCTCCGAAGCCTTGCTACACGCCACCGTGGGTGGACAACCCATGATTGTTAAAACAGAAACTCTTGGAGACATCACCCATCTATCCGAGGTTGACCAGGTCTACGCACCTATTAGCTTCATGAAGGTGTTTGATGCTGAAAGTGGATCGGTTATTACAGGACAAGCCGCGGCGTGAGCTCGGATTCAAACAAGACGCCGGCTGGGAACGTTAAATACCAAAAGCCGAAACGGTCGCTGATAGAAAAACTCACTTGGATGCTCGATCATCTTCGGAATGATTGGCAACTTTATGTGATGCTTGCGCCGGCGATCGTCTGGTTTATTGTGTTTCTTTACAAACCCATGTATGGGCTTCAGATCGCGTTTAAAGACTATTCGATATTTCGGGGTGTAGCGGCAAGTCCGTGGATTGGCTTCGAACATTTTGAAACACTGTTCTCGAATGATCAATTCATTCGAGCCGTTTGGAACACCGTTAAAATTAGCGCTCTTAATCTTTTATTTGGTTTTCCGGCTCCGATCATTCTGGCGTTAATGTTTAATGAAATCATTAGGGCCACATACAAGCGAGTCACTCAAACCATCGTCTACTTGCCGCACTTTATTTCCACGGTGATCATTGCGGGGATTGTTATTACCGCGTTTTCACCCACCGCAGGGATCGTCAACGCCATTTTGGGCTGGTTCGGAATAGACTCGATTTACTTTCTCACTAAACCAGAGTGGTTTCGACCCATTTTTGTGGGCACTGGCATATGGCAGGAAGCCGGATTTGGCTCTATCGTATTCCTCGCCGCTATCGCTGGCGTTAATCCGTCGCTTTACGAAAGTGCTGTGGTTGATGGAGCCAGTCGCTGGCAGATGATGTGGAAAATAACCATTCCATCGATATTGCCCACGATTATTATCATGCTCATAATTCGCATTGGTAACATCATGGAAGTGTCGTTCGAATTAATTATTCTGTTGTATCAGCCCGCTACTTACTCGACAGCTGATGTCGTCAACACATTCATCTATCGACAAGGCCTACAAGGTGGGCAATACGATGTGGCAGCAGCCGCCGGTTTGTTCAATGCTGTTATAGCGTTCACTCTCGTTATTATTGCTAATTCACTGTCGCGCCGTTATTCGCGCACCTCTTTGTGGTAAGCGGCAGATGGCAATGAACATGAATCTGTATTCACGTGGCGATAAAATATTTGCGATCGCCACATCGCTGCTGATTGGATTATTTGCAGCCGCAACGCTCTATCCGTTTATTTATATCGCTGCCGTTTCCTTCAGTTCTGGATTTGCAGCGAGTGCTGGCAAAGTCGTATTAACGCCAATCGATGCAACTCTGGCCGCCTACAAACACGTGGTGACCAACCCGAAATTTTGGGTGTCATATGGAAACACGTTTATCTACACCATTGGCGGGACGCTGATGAGTTTGCTGATTATCATTCCCGGGGCATACGCACTGTCAAAACCTCATCTAATCGGCAGACGCTTTTGGAATTTGTTCGTTGCATTTACCTTGTGGTTCAATGCCGGATTAATCCCGTTTTTCTTAAATATGCGGGATCTGAATCTGCTCGATAGCTACTTCGGTATCATAATCGCGTTCGCGGTGAACGCGTTTAATCTGATTCTTCTTAGAAACTTTTTTGAAGCAATTCCCAGAAGTTTCGAAGAAGCAGCACGAATGGATGGTGCAAACGACTTTCAGATATTATGGAAAGTGTATTTGCCATTATCGAAACCTGCTATTGCGACTATTACGCTTTTCTGCATTGTAGCTCGCTGGAACGGCTTCTTCTGGGCGATGGTGCTTTTACAGAGTGAAGAAAAAATTCCATTGCAGGTGTTTTTACGCCACACCATCGCCAACCTATCCGACGATCAGGAATTTACAGCAACTTTGCTGGATCAACCCTACAGTGTAGAGACCGTCACGGCGGCAATCATTGTTTGTGCGATTATTCCTGTTCTAATTGTTTACCCCTTCATACAGAAGTATTTTGAAAAAGGAATACTCCTTGGCGGAGTCAAAGAGTGATCCTACTAACCACGCAGGAGAGAGACTTATGAAGATGCGTACTTTGGTAACTACAGCACTGGTCAGTGCTGCATTGTCATCGGGGGCTTTGGCCAACGATGAATACAAGATCGTGGATGAGCCGCTGGAATTGACCATCCAGATGAATCATGCACGCTATCCCGTATATAAAGAAGATTGGCCCGTTGAACAGGAAGCTCGTGCACTCACCAATATTAGCCTAAAGGATGTGACGGTCGGCGCGAACATGCGTACCGATGAAAACACCGGCAAAACCGAAGCGTTAAACCTGATGCTGGCCGGCGGCAAGATACCTGACATCGTTGGCTCTAGCCGCATAAAAGATTTCGTTAATCAGTATGGCCCCGAAGGTGCCTTTCTACCGCTGAACGATCTCATCGATGAGCACGCTCCTAATCTGAAGAAATTCTTCGAAGAAAAGCCACACATTCAATCGGCTATTTCAGCCGCTGATGGCAACATGTACTACATCCCATACCTACCCGATGGGAAATATGGGCGTGCCTACTTCATCCGTTACGATTGGCTTGAAGCACTAGGGCTCGATGTGCCAGAGACCGTTGACGAGTTTGAAGCCGCGTTACGGGCTTTCAAAACTCAAGACCCGAATGGCAATGGTGAAGCCGACGAAGTGCCTTACTTCGCACGTCAGTGGCCGGAGCTGATTCGACTGGTAACCTTATGGGATGGTCGTTCTTCTGGTTCGGACACCTATCATGACTTCTACGTTGATGAAGGCGAGATCAAACATCCTTATGCTGGAGAGGGTTACCGTGAAGGTATCAAGAACCTAGCGCGTTGGTACAATGATGGTTTGGTTGATGCGGAAATCTTTACTCGTGGAAGTTCATCACGTGAGTTCCTACTCTCAGAAAATTTAGGTGGCGCTACGCACGATTGGTTTGCTTCTACCTCCGGCTACAACCGACTGTCATCTAAAATTGATGGTTTTTCCTTTAAAGCCTTTGCGCCTCCCGCTTCTATATCGGGCAAGAGAATCGAAGAACATCGACGTATTCCTATCAAACCTGATGGTTGGGCTATCGGTGGCACCAACAAGCACCCTGTTGAAACCATTAAATACTTCGACTTCTGGTTCACCGAAAAAGGCCGTCGGTTGGCCAATTTTGGAGCCGAAGGCATTCAGTACGATATGGTTGACGGTAAGCCTATCTTTAAAGATTCCGTTCTCAATAGCGATGAGCCTGTGAATGCACAACTCTGGGCTGTGGGATCACAACTGCAAGCTCGTGGTTATTTTCAAGACTACGAATACGAAAAGCAGTGGTCAAATGAATTCGCACTGGAAGGGATCGCACTCTACGATGAAGGTGATTACCTAATCGACCAATTCCTCGGGGTGGCCTTCAATGCTGATGAGCAAAAAGTCTATGACCGCTACTGGGGCTCTGTTCGTGACTATATGCTTGAGCGCCAACAAACCTGGGTACTGGGCAACGGTGACGTAGAGGCCGAATGGGATGACTACTTAGCACAGCTTGATAAGAAAGGACTCGACAAGGTGTTGGAAGTGATGAATTCTGCCTATAAACGCCAGTACGGCGGGTAACTCGACGATTCTCAGGGGTGGCGAATTGCCACCCCTGCGATAGTTTTTTAAAGGAGATACACTGTGCCAAGTGGTGCAACTCAACAATCAGCCTCGACACTGCTAGACGAACCTCGAGCCGGCCGTCTCACTATCGGTTATAGCCCCATAGAAGGGGACGATATCGTGGAGAATCCGCCACGCTTCACTTGGCTTCCTGTGCTTGAAGATGGAGCACACTACGCACTTCGAATACAATCGAACAATAGCGATCAACAATGGTCGTTTGATAAATTACCCTTGAATTTTTTTACCCCGGATGTAGCCTTGCCGGCAGGCAACTACAGTTGGGCCTACGCTGTTTGCGATGCCATCACGGGCGAACTTATAACCAATTGGAGCTCTGAGCGCACCTTTCATTTAAGCGAAAGGTTACCGATAACGCCCTTGTCTTCCAGACAAGAGCGTTACAAAGAAGTATCACGCGCTCACCCTCGTTTGTGGATGACCAACGATCGCTTGGATACATTTCGCTCGGAAGTGACAGATGACCCAACCCGATACACCTGGTCGGAATTTTTTGACAAATCTGTGTCGCCCTGGATGGATAAGGACGTTTTACCTGAACCGATGGGTTATCCCAATCACCAACGCGTGGCGCATATTTGGCGGCAAACCTATATAGATTGCCAAGAATTACTCTATGCCATTCGTCATCTAGCCATCGGCGGCAAAGTCACTAACGACAGAGCCCTTATAGACCGCGCAAAACAGTGGCTACTTGCAGCGTCGGATTGGGATCCCAATGGCACTACTTCACGAGCCTACACAGACGAATGGGCATTTCGTGTCAACCTCGCGCTGGCTTGGGGGTACGATTGGCTCTACGACGAACTCACAGATGATGAGCGTAACCGCGTAAAACAAGCGCTGCTGGCACGCACCCGACAAACTGCCGATCATCTTATTTGCAACGCTAAAATTCAGCTCTTTCCCTATGACAGCCATGCGGTACGAGCCGTATCAGCGGTGCTCATTCCTGCTTGCATTGCCTTATTGGACGAAACTCCAGAAGCTGAAGACTGGCTGAATTACTCAGTGGAATTTCTGTTTACTGTGTATTCACCCTGGGGTGACCATGAAGGTGGCTGGGCAGAAGGTCCGCACTATTGGATGACCGGAATGGCCTATCTGATTGATGCAGCAAATCTACTGAAAAGCTACACGAACATCAATTTGTACCACCGGCCCTTCTTTCAGCAGACGGGGGATTTTCCGTTGTACACCAAAGCGCCGAATACGCGGCGCGCCACCTTTGGTGATGATTCCACGATGGGTGACTTACCGGCAGTTAAAATTGGATTTAATCTCCGGCAATTTGCCGGTGTCACCGGTAAAGGAGAATATCGTTGGTATTACGATGAAATTTGCAAAACCAACCCGAACACTGAAAACGCTTTTTACAATTGGGGCTGGTGGGATTTTCGCTTCGACGAACTAACCTATCAGACCGATTTTCCGGATGTTCCTGCCACCGCGCCTAGCGACGGTATGCGTTGTTTTAACGGAATCGGTTGGGTAGGAATCCAAAAATCGATGGCAGATTCTGATAATCACCTTCAATTTGTTATGAAGTCATCGCCTTACGGCTCTATCAGCCATAGTCATGGCGATCAAAATGCTTTTTGCCTGGCAGCTTACGGTGAAGACCTGGCGATACAGTCGGGATATTATGTGGCATTCAACAGCACCATGCACCAGAACTGGCGTCGACAAACAAGATCGAAGAATGCCATTTTGATCAACGGCAACGGTCAATATGCCGGCAAGGACAAAGCACAAGCGATGCGATCCACGGGTAGCATAGCAACCGCTGAGGATCGTGGTGATCATATCTACCTACAAGGTGATGCCACTGCCGCTTATCAATCACTCACACCAGAAGTCAACTCGGTGCTGCGTGATGTCTATTTTGTTAACGATGAGTATTTCGTTATTGTCGATAGCATTGATGCCAGTCGTGCGGTGAGCATCGATTGGCTGCTGCATACGAACTCTCCGATGACATTGGGTGACACCACATTCCGATACACGGGCGAACGTGCCGGTTTTTATGGCCAGTTTTTATGGTCTGAAGCGGGTGCTCCAAAGATAGAGCAGTTCACTGAGTTCACTGACGTAGATCCGGTTGATTATGAAGGTCTTCCGATTAGCACTCATTTAAAAGCCAGCTTTCCCACCGCTATAAGACACAGAATAGCCACCTTGCTCGTGCCCTACTCGCTCTCGGAGCCACGCAGAATTTACTCATTTTTGGATGATCAAGGTTATGATTGCGATCTGTACTTTACAGACGCCGACGATCGAACTTTTAAAATTGTTGTACCAAAAACATTTGATGTCGGTTCAGCACCGGCTGTTAAAAACACCAACGAGGAAAATCAATGAAATTGTCAGGAAAAACGGCGATCGTTACCGGAGGTGGCCGTGACATTGGTCGCGCGTGTGCGATGCGCCTTGCAGCAGAAGGCGCAAATGTAGCGATTAACTACTTCTCCAGTAGCTCCGGTGCAGATAGTGCAGTAGCAGAAATAACGGCTCAAGGTGGAAAAGCCTTTGCGATGCAAGGCGATCTTAGTAAACAGGAGGACGTTGACGCTTTAGTTAACAAAACTGTCAGTGAATTCGGTGGCATCGACATACTGGTGAATAACACCGGCGGTCTAGTAGCTCGCGTCAAGATCGCAGAGATGACGGACGAGCACTGGCATAACGTTATGGATTTGAATCTGACCAGTATCTTTAGGATGGTCCGCGCCAGCTTGGCACACATGAAATCCGGCGCCATTGTGAATTTGGCTAGTCAAGCAGGACGAGATGGCGGCGGTCCTGGCGCTGTCCCCTATGCCACTTCCAAAGGTGCGGTAATGACTATGACTCGGGGATTGGCCAAAGAGCTAGGTCCTGGCATCCGTGTGAATTCATTGTGCCCTGGAATGATTGACACCGACTTTCACAACGTTCACACCAAAGACGAAGTGCGCCGAAATGTTGAAGCAGCCACTCCACTCAAGCGCCAAGGATCTTCAGAGGATATTGCTAATATGGTTCTGGTGTTAGCTTCTGAAGATTCAGCATTTATGACCGGTACGAATGTAGATATTAACGGTGGTATGTTGTTTAGCTAGCCACAAGGTTTGTTGCGTTCATAGGCGGGACTGGAAAATACCCTTCCAGCCCGCCTTAAGTTCCAGCTAACACAAGATGCCTACACTCAAAGAAAATCATCTCGCCGGGGTGTGAAGCAATCGATTAATGTACCCGGCTCCAAGCAAACGCATCCGTGTTCAGCATTGGTGGGAATAACGAAACTATCACCAGGCCCCACTTTCATTTTCTTCCCGTCTACTGAAAATTCAAAATGCCCGGATTTAACAAAGGTAGATTGAATGTGAGGATGATTGTGCAACTTCCCTTCAGCACCCTCTTCATTGAAATTAAAGGCGACTACCATTAAATCAGGGTGATCGGCCAACACCTGGCGCGTTACACCAACATCGGTGTCTACGATAGGAAAATCTGACATAAACTACTCTCCGGAATGTGTAGCGTGTACTTATAAGTGATCTGAAACAACTACCAAACTCGTGACGTCTACGTTATAAAACATCGGTAAGTTCGACTATATAATTTCAGGATAGGCTCATAATAGCGGAGTACAGAATCACCCACAAGAAGGTCGTCATGTACAGATTGAATAGTTTAAATCTGTTTAGTTGACTACGGTATAACGCCCGCAAACTGAACCCCACTAAGATCAGCTATATCGCGCTTCCAGGTGGTGATATCTGAATGAGTTAGTTTTGATAGATCATCATGGCCGCATGCTCGGGCAAGTACCTGCATTAATTCGACGGATGCGTCGAAATAACGAGCCAACTTTTCAGCACTGGTTTGAACGTTAAGACGCGCACGCAACTCAGGTTTTTGTGTGGCTACACCGGCTGGACAATTGTTTGAGTTGCACATTCTAGCGGCAATACATCCTACCGCTTGCATTGCGGAGTTAGATACCGCAATCGCATCTGCACCCAATGCCATTGCTTTCACAAAATCCTCTGCCACACGTAATCCACCCGTTATCACCAAGGTAATTTCTCCACCGGTTTTTTGGTTCAGATGTTTACGCGCCCGAGCCAATGCTGGGATAGTAGGCACTGATATATTGTTACGGAATAACAAAGGAGCTGCTCCAGTGCCGCCACCTCGTCCATCCAGGATAATGTAGTCAGCACTGGCCTCCAAGGCAAAGTCGATATCATCCTCAATGCGATTAGCCGACAGCTTAAAACCAATGGGTATACCGCCAGAACGCTCACGAACTTCATCGGCGATTCGTTTAAAGTCTGTAGCCGAATTCAAGTCAGTAAACGTTGGAGGAGAAATTGCGCTTTGTCCCGCTTCAAGTCCTCTGACCTCTGCGATTTTTCCTTGAACCTTATCACCCGGTAAATGCCCCCCGGTTCCGGTTTTAGCACCTTGTCCGCCTTTAAAGTGAAACGCTTGTACGCGCTCCACCAAATCGATATTCCAACCGAACTTCGCCGATGCCAATTCATAAAAATACCGAGAATTTTCAGCTTGCTCTTCTGGAAGCATGCCACCTTCGCCCGAGCAAATGCCCGTACCAGCCAATTCGGCACCACGAGATAACGCAATTTTTGCTTCTTCTGACAGCGCGCCATAACTCATGTCGGATACAAACAATGGAATATTCAAGGTTAACGGACGAGCAGCGCGTGGACCAATCACAACGCTGGTAGACACAGGATGATCATCCAACAATGGCTTTTGCGCCATTTGTGCAGGAAGAATTTGAATGTCATCCCAATGCGGCAGGTCCTTTCGGGGTACTCCCATCGAACCCATTTCACCGTGATGTCCGAGCTTACTTAATCCATCGCGAGCCAGATCATGAATCAGTGCCACCGTTGGTTCTTCAGGCGTTGGCGTAGCCACGGGTGCTCCAGCCGTGTTAACAGGTGCTGGTGCCGGATCACCAACGGATAAGGAGCCGAGACTGGCATGGGTGCCATCACAAAATGGGGCGTTTGCGCTCGATTTGCACTGACAAAGTGCGACGTCCTCAGAAGCCTCAGCAGTAAATTTCAATGGCGTTATCGAAGTTCCTTTATGGGAACCATCGCAAAAAGGTTGAGTGTTCGATTTACCGCACCGACACCAGTAGTAGTCTTTGCCTGCTTCTACACTAACTTTCACCGGGGCTTTTGCTGCAATTATTGGAGTGTCGTTTGAGCTCATTTGAAAAATCATCCCGGTGGGCAAATTGATATTCAAACTCAATTATAAACGAAGCTTCGTAACGATTTACGCCTGTCTGCAGATGCAATAACGCAAATTAGATCTTGACAGTACTAGTCATAGGTATTAACTCAGAGCTGCCAGTTAGATTGAGCTTCTGAACATCGATTAAACTAATTGACAGCCAGAGAGCCACCCCGAGTTGCCGCCACGATCAATTCTCGTGACGACAGCTGTCTGAAACCATTTTGCATACTTTCAAAATTAGTTGTCGTAATTAACGATATCAACCAATTTACTAGCTTCTATTCTTGCATCGGAAACTTGCTTCAAAGGCAATGAGTCTTTCTTAAACTCTCCCCAGCTTCTGACAAGGCCC
>JAHQVR010000208.1 GCA_019634245.1 Gammaproteobacteria bacterium | reverse complement strand
TTGAAATACCAAATAATGAGTACAGTGCGCATCGCCCGAACAGACCGGTAAGCAAAGGAATCAGGCCGATGTATCCCCAGGGCGTCTGCGGGCCGACCACGACCAGCATCAGCAAAAAAACACCAATCACCACCCTGACCAGTCGATCTTTTCTACCAACATTCATATTCATAACTCTCATCCCTTACTCTATTAATCTGACCGAGACAGAATAAAGGCAACCGTCGAGAGCGTTTTGATCAGCATCAAACCGGACTAGAATTTATCGGGAGAGGTAGAAAAAGAGTACGGTAACGAGATAGATAATCAGCACGAGAATTGAATCGATACCAAAATTTCCGACTCGTATTTTACGACGGTACAACAGCCCGACGATGTAGACTGTCGTGACCAGTATGCCTGCCACGATTGACAACTGCATGTTGATATCATGCAGGCGCAGTATTGGGCCGTCGCGATATAACAGATCTGCTGGCAGAATCAAGGCCAGCATAATCAGATTACTTCCAAAAATATTAGAGATGGCCAGCGTATAGGCACCTACTCGAACGGCGGTGATTGTGGTGCTCAGTTCAGGCAATGACGTAGCAGTAGCTAACAGGGTGACACCGATGAAGCTCGTGCCCAACCCACTCTGAGAAGCGATTGCCACTGAGCTGTGCACCAGGGCCACACCCACCACCAGGATCACCAGGCACAAACCAACAGCTCGCTGTAATAAGGGGTGTTTTGTCACCACTTCTGGTGCGGCAGCACGAGCGTTGGTTAACTGTCGATCCGGCTCGGGTAGATCCACCGGTATCCAATTGTCATCTCCAGCGGCATTTCTGAGTAGAGTAATAACGCCGATGTAGCACAAAACGACTACCATGCTGCCGAGTCCGACCTGCCCTATCACAAAAGGCTCTAGTAACAGAGTGGCTATCAAAACGATAGCCAGCAAAGCAATAAGTAACACCGCTTGCATCGCGTGGTCGGTCTTACGAGGGTAGTTGGACAGAGCCCCGCGTGCGAATCCATCGGCGATCGCTAAAATGGCGGTTTGTAACGCAATACCACCAAACAGATTATTCAAAACCAGCGTCTGCTGTGATTGCACCGCCGCTGTCAATGTGGTGACTACCTCAGGCAACGAGGTCGCCAGGGCTAAAAACAACAACCCAATGGTTGAACGGGAGATTTTGAACTCATCAGATAACACATCGGCCAGCACAGTGAGTCGGGAACCCACGACCCAAACGATCGCAGCGCAGACGGCGAAAATGCCGACATTGAGCAGCAGTGGTAGCTGGGAAAACCATTGGCCGATTGTCATAGAGCGCTGGTCGAGTCTTTGTGGGTGTCGGATTGGACCGATTCCAGTATGTCTATGGCCTCAGTTCCATGTATTGATTCCGCTCAATATTCTCTTAAGGAACCAGTGCTTTATCTCAATTACTATCGATTGATCTGTGTCAATTACCTTGGCAACATGTTGATACACAGTGTTGCATACCTATGGCATATCAACATCTCTTCAAGTCAGCACATTTTGGCACCAGTAGTGAATTTAATAACGCCGTACGTCAGTGGCATTCCTTAGGCCGCTGGGCGCGGATTCATTATCCAAACGCCCTAGACATACCGCCCGATCAATTCCATCAGCAAGTAGCCAAACTCGCCTATCCGTCAGCAGTGTAAATGCGGTTCACCAGTCACAGCAATTCAACAACTCACGATATACTGTTTACTCACCCATCCCCTTGTCTAACAATGACTGGTAGTGACATGACGGAATCCGCAGATACCGTGCTGGTGGTGGACGATGAAGCTGGCGTTCGTCGACTACTAAAGCGTGCATTGGAAAAGGAAGCCTTTAAGGTATTGGAAGCTGCCGACGGTAGCCAGATGCGTGAGCATCTGACATCGAATCACATCGATTTGATTACTTTGGATCTCTCACTAGGGCCGGAAAGCGGGTTGGAATTGGCGCGCGAGATCAGACAAAGCTCCAGGATTCCTATCATCATGGTCAGTGGCAAGGGCGAGCTCATAGATACGGTGGTTGGGCTTGAGATCGGGGCCGATGATTACATCAGCAAGCCCTTTGAACTTAGAGAGGTCGTGGCTCGCATACGCGCGGTGTTGCGTCGCTACCCGAAGAGCAACGGCGATGCACAATCCATAACTGAGTCGAGTGCGCAGGCAGGTAAGTACTTATTTCTTGAATGGACACTTGATACCGCCATCAGAGAACTGCGGCATTCTAATCAACAAGTGTGTGAGCTCACCACTAGCGAGTACGATCTATTGTATCTACTGGTCAGACACGCTCGCCAAGTTCTGAGTCGAGATCAAATCATGGATCACTTGAAAGGCATCGAATGGTCACCTAATGACCGAACCGTTGATAATCAGATTGCCCGATTACGAAAAAAATTACACTCCGTCTCTGACGGTGGCACCGTGATCAAAACTGTGCGAGGTGCGGGTTACTTGTTTACACCCGAAGTGTTGAAGCGCGCCTAATCTGCTGAGTAAGATACAAGTATGCTATCGATCATGGCGGGGCCGGTCTGTGACGTGGGGGATTTGTACTCAACCGGACATCTTCGGATGGTCACCGGTATCGAAGCGTTACTGGGATTGTTAATGATCGGTTGGACTGCGTCGATTCTGTTTCTTGAAATGCGGCAGTTCTGGCCCACAGAGCCATCGATCTAGTGCCGCTGATTCTGGGTAAATAATAGTTGAAACGCTTCTTTCAAATCCTGTTGCGAAAAGGGTTTTCGTAACAGTGGCAATCCCGATTGCACCAGTTTTTCTGCGTTAACCACATTTTCTGCATAACCCGATGTAAGCAAAATCGGCATGTTTGGATCAATGCGCTGAATTTCCTGGGCCAAATCATAGCCCGTCATACCCTGTTTCATCACCACATCGGTAAAGACACAATCGATGTTTTGTGGATTGCTTAGAAACAATTTCAACGCTTGCTGTCCATCTTCAGCGTCAAGGGCAATGTGACCCAGAGCCTCGAGGCGTTTTATCGTGAGCTTTCGAACTCGAATATTGTCCTCTGCCACCAACACGCGTTTACTCTCCAGCGAATGACCCTCTTCTAGAGTGCCTGTAAGACTCTTTCGTTCCTCATTTACCAAATAGGCTGGCAAATAAATTGTAAAGGTAGTACCCAGGTTGAGCTCCGAATAAACGCTGATCTCTCCACCAGACTGTTTTACAAACCCATAGACCATCGACAAGCCCAGCCCCGTTCCATCTGCCGACGATTTGGTGGACACAAAGGGTTCGAATATTGACTCAATCAGCCCCGTTGCAATGCCACAGCCAGTGTCGGTCACTTCAAGCCTGACATAGTTGCCAGGTTCGATTTGCTTGTCGACGATCGAATCTGCATCCAACGTCGCGTTTGAGGTTGTTATCAGCAGCGTGCCGCCCTTGGGCATGGCGTCACGTGCATTAATGCACAGATTAATTAAGGCGTTTTCAAGCTCGGATTCATCGATATTGACATCGTAGAGTGTGTCGGCCAACGCGGTTCTTAACACTACCTCAGTGCCTAGCGTACGGCTAAGTAACTCGATCAAGTCGCGGATCTTGACATTAATATCAAGTCTTGTGGGTGATAATGGACTGCGCCTGGCAAAGGAGAGTAACCGCTGGGTCAATCGCGCACCCATTTCTGCCGCCTCCCTGGCCTCTTTAACCATTTCGGATTGTTCAGAATTGTCGGAGTCGAACTCTAACATTTCTAAATTACCTAAGATGACGGTGAGTAGGTTATTAAAATCGTGCGCTATGCCACCTGTGAGATTACCAATGGATTCCATTTTTTGCGACTGTCTTAAAGAATTCATCATCTGGTTTCGCTCGGTAACATCCTTAGCGATCACCACAAATTCCGGTGGATCGAAGGCCGCTGATAAATACAGATTCACATCGGCGTGATATCGACTGCCGTCTTGTCTTATAAATCGTTGTTGCAGCTCTACCTCAGCATCGCGTGTTTCGACCAACGGTTCCAGCGTCTGACGCAAAATATCCTCTGTTAGTCCGTGGACTAAATCCATCGGTTTTTTTCCCAATAGCTCTTTTAATGAGTACCCCATATTCTTCACAGCGGCAGGATTGGCGGAGGTTATTTGGAGCGAATCGACACTAAAGGTATAGACCTCACTGTCCAATTCCTCGATTATTCTTCCCAGACGATTAATTGAAAATTGTGCTGAGTACAATTCAGAAATATCATGGATGATGCCGGTGAAAAACGTGGTGCCTTCATCTTCAAATTTCGCAACCGATAAATGCAATGGAAACTCTTCGCCGTTTTTTCGCAAGCCACTGACGTTTCGGCCTATACCGATGATGCGATTTTCACCGGTATTCAGATGGTGTGTTAGGTAACCATCGTGTTGGTCTCTATACGGCGAGGGCATGAGCATTTTCACGTTCCTACCCAACAGTTCTTCACGCAGGTAACCAAACAGCCGGCTCGTGGCAGAATTACAATCTGTGATCAGTCCACCAGAGTCGATCGTCACAATGGAAGCATCCACAGATTCAAGCACTGATTCTATTCGGCTGGTAAATTTTTCCGTCACAACCCGCTCATGGTTAGTCTAATTCAGCATCATTGTAATCATTTTTTCATCGGATCCAGCTAGTTTGCCCCTGTTCTTTCGCTGGCCCTTAAAAGCCTTTGGAGACTTTGGGTTGAGCATGTCTGCTTTTAACTCAAATCTATGGCGGGTTTCCTCAATCGGTGCGCTAATTTGCCAACCGACAGGTGGATCAGTATCAAGAACGCATTGATGTCTATCAATTCTTCGACCCTTTTGACCGAAACGGTGCTGCGCTAACATCTAGACAATACACTGTTTCGCGTAACACGATCACTCGGCAAGACAGTGAGAACGAAAACATGACAGACCTCAATTCTCCAGTTCAATCGAGCTTAACTCACTCAACATTGAAGCGCTCGATAAATCTACCCTTGCTGGTTCTTTATGGTTTGGGCACCACGATCGGTGCGGGCATTTATGTCCTTGTTGGTGGTGCTGCAGGGCGAGCCGGGCTTTATGCGCCGATGGCCTTTATCATCGCGGCCGTCGGTATTGCACCCACGGTGGCAAGCTACGCCGAACTGGTTGGCCGCTATCCACAAAGTGCCGCAGAGGCGACCTATATTGAAAAGGGCTTTCGATCCACGGTAATGTCTACGCTTACCGGCAGTCTGGTTATTTTCTCCGGTATCGTCGCTGCGGCTGCGATCACTGTCGGCTGTGCCGGTTATATTCAAGTGTTTGTGGATATTCCGCTCTGGCTTGCCGTGTTGGGAATCGTTTTATCCATGGGATTGGTCGCCGCCTGGGGCATTCTGGAGTCCGTGCTGTTGGCGGCATTGTTTACACTGATTGAGGTTGGGGGATTATTGGCACTAGTTGTCGCCGGATTCTACGGAACGGAGAATCTGTGGGATAGAGTGCCGGAGGTGATCCCTAACATCGGCGATGCCGCTATCTGGGCCGGTATTGCCAGCGCAGGTTTGCTGGCAGTCTTTGCGTTTATCGGATTTGAAGATATGGTCAATGTGGTTGAAGAAACCAAAAGACCTTCCTTTACGATGCCTATGGCCCTCGCCCTTACGCTGTTAATAACCGCTCTGTTGTATGCGCTGGTGACTCTGGTCTCGGTGTTGTCTGTTGCGCCTGAGACGCTGGCCGGTTCCACGGCTCCTCTGAGCACGGTATACGAAACGCTCACCGGCCGATCACCGATTGCCATCAGCGCTATCGCGATCTTTGCGACATTAAATACGATTTTAATTCAATTTATCATGGCATCGCGCGTGATCTACGGCATGGCCGATCAATCCCACTTACCCAAGGTGTTTGCGCAGGTAAACCGGACCACGCGTACTCCATTACTCGCAACGGTAGTGGTCGTTGCCGCCAGTGGCGCTCTTGCTCTAGCAATACCCTTGGACAGGTTGGCTGAATCCACATCGATTCTTATTCTGTTTATATGGACCTTTGCTAACTTGGCCCTACTTTTGATAAAAATTCGCAAAGAACCGGCACCAAAGAATTGTTTCGTGGTGCCTCTTTGGGTGCCGATGGTCGGTTTGGTATTTTGTTGTATTTTTATAGCGATTTCAATATTCATCTAAACTGATCACTAGGGTCACCGAATTATTCTGCTGACATAGAAAGAGGAGTAACAACTTAAGCAACTGTTGAGCAGTCGGTTGGCTGCGACGAAGTTGGGTGGCACTTGATTAGCAAACTCCTTAGTCATGTGCTCTTTCGCGCCTACGGTTGTGGGGTCGAACGAGAAACGTAAATTCCAGGACGAATCCGCCACAATAGTGTCTTCGTTTCGTTACTCCAAAGTATGTATTCTAGTGTGTCGAACATTCAGCACAGTCTTCCAGAAGGTTCATATCGAGCACTTCGATACGATTTTTTGATACTAATCGAATGGCTCTGGCCACTTTGAGTTTGGTAATATTGCGGCTCACTGTTTCTATGGTCAGCCCTAGATAATCGGCAATCTCTGAACGCCTCATCGGTAGATACAGATCATTTTCATTCTTACCTTCGCGTTGATTTCGGCGAGCGATTCGTAGCAGAAACGTTGCGACTTTTTCATACGCAGACTTGCGCCCCAATGACAACAATTGATCGCGCGTTTCAGCCAGCTCGGTGCTCAACACTTGCAACAGTGCCTGCCCGAATCCAGGTTCAGTGCTAATCAGCCTATCCATGGTGTTCAGGGGTATACAGCGAACACGGGCGCTACATAAGGCTTCTGCACTATTGGCGAAACTCTGCAGATGATCCAAACCGATCAGATCACCGGGGTAGCAAAACGTGGCGATCTGACGCCGTCCGTCTGCAAGCAGCTCGTAAATGCCCACGACGCCTTCGAGGATCTGATACACCTGAGATTGGGCATCACCGGCAACGAACAAGTGCTCGTGCGGGTGCAGAGATTTTTCTTTGGTGCTGCAAAAATTATGGTCAATTTTGATCTGCCTAGAGTCCCCAGTGTCGAACCACTGGGTAATTGTGGGAGAGTTTGTTGTGATAGCAGCGGCGTTCGACATGATTGATCCTCCTACTAAGTTGTTGCCTTCGCGTGCCATTACATCAATCAAACGTCGCAGGCCTATCACACGCTTGTAACGGATTTTGCTGATTTGTATCAATTTGTCAGAGTTCCATCCGCCTTACCTTACTGGCACCTCCTGCCAGTTTGCGTGCCTGTGAGGCTGGGTTTAATCCTGCTTACAATACACTCAATCGTTCATTGCCAGAAATACTCCTAATTATTTGCTGTACAGGTTGAATTCTCCCACTCTAGGTTTGCATTTTTTCTCTATGACTTAACGACAAAGCTCACCAGAACGAGTGTTTAAACGACCTTTTATCCTGAGCTAACCCCAATCCAACACGCACCGGTCTTCAACAGTTTTGTCATACTGCCGGCTAGCGATCATCGCTGCGACGCAGTACCGTGGGCCTTGAGTGCGCTTTAACGTCGTAACACCTCTTATCCTTCCATTGGATTAACTGATGCTCCAGTGCATCAAAAGCATCTCGAATAGCTACATAGAAATCATCATGCGCCTCTGAGTTTCCCGTGTTTTTGGTCACCGCCAAACCTGTTCCTGGCAGGCGCAGTTCAATATGTACTTCATAGTGTTTGCCCTTGGCTTGCCGCTGATGAGGTGCACTGAGAACGACGTGGCAGAAAGTGATCTCATCACACAATACCTCCATGCGCTTGCATCGTTCTTTGACCTTTGCCTCGATAAATTCAGAATTCTCAAAATTTCGGAAGCTCAGTTCAAGAGGAATGGTCATGATAGTTCTTATCCTGCTCTGAGGCGGGTGGGAGAATTATCATCGCTCTTATCATGCATCGGATGATTGATTAGAATCAATTTGGACACGTCATCTAGTCATTAAACGAATCGTTTCGTCGATGTTGATCGAGCCGTTGCATCGAACCCGATGTAGGGTTGAATTGAAATACATCATCTCTGCCCAGGCCTCACTCAACGGGACATGAGCAGAGGCACCGTTGAATTCTCCAACACGAATTCAGTGGTATTGCCGAGTAAAAATCCGTGCAGCCTGGTATGGCCATTGGCACCCATAACGATACAATCCGCACCCCTATCCTGTGCGCAATTAAGAATCTCGGAACCTACTTTTCGCGATGAACCGACCGACTCACTCATCTCCAGCTGCACTCCATGGCGAGCCAACGAATCTGCCAGCTGACGTGTTGTCTCATTATCGTGTCGTTTCGCTTCATCATTTGATTTGACACGGTGGACCCAGACGGATTTGGCGGACGTTAATATCGGTAGCGCATCGAATACGGCTCTGCTGGCTCTAGAACTTCCATCCCAGGCAATAAAGATATATTCCCCCAATGATTTATTGTGATACTGCTGTGGAACCACCAGGGTTGGTCGCGGGTTGCGGGTAATGGTTGAACCTAGCTGATTGTATTTCTGCGCTTTTTTGTCGCTCCTTGGTATGGGACTCACCAACAACAAATCAGCGGTTCTGGCCTGATCCAGTAAGCCGGTTATTACACTGTAGTTTAGGCTCTTATCAAAGCGCCATTCCGCCACAAAGTTTTGGTTTTTAACGCTTTGGTTGAAAACCTGTTCAAGATGCTTTGCGCGTTCGTACTCATCTTTCAACAGAATTTTTGAAAGTTCCTCCGACGTAACGGCCTCGCCACTTCGAGCTACGTAGGGATCCAAAGATTGGTTCACGTAAGTTCCGATTAGATGTGCAGAGTATTGATTCGCCAACCTCACTGCAGCATCGAGTAGATGCGGGGCTTGCAACTCACTTTCCAAGTGTACCAATATGGTTTTTATATCCATACCACAACCCTCTGATTATTCAATTCGCCACCATCATGAACTTGTTTGAACGATTTTCATTGACCTATGTCAACTGCTGCCATGCCGCATCACCTAACATTGATGTCGAAAAGTAGAAAAAGAG